>NZ_JASJFG010000874.1:0-2763 GCF_030065375.1 Microcystis sp. M49636_WE2
GGTCGGGTAGGATCGGCTTTTGCGGCGGAAATCGGTACCATGAAGGTGACAGAGCAGATCGACGCACTCTATATGCTCAAAACCGATCCCGTGGAATATCTGGTGCTGCCCCGTTTAATTGCCTGTTGTCTGATGGTTCCCGCTTTGAGTGTTATGGCATTGCTGATCGGTTTGGGTAGCGGTTTGCTGGTCGGCCAAAGTTTATACGGGATTGCTAATTCAGTTTTTCTCGACTCGGTTCGCGGTTTTCTGCGCGTGGGAGACGTGCTGAGTGGACCAGTTAAAGGGGTGGTTTTTGGGGCTTTAATCGCGATTATCGGCTGTAATTGGGGTTTAACGACCGATGGCGGTGCTAAAGGAGTCGGCCAAGCTACGACCGCAGCTGTAGTCACTATGCTCTTAGCGATTTTTGTATCTAATCTGCTGATGACTTGGATCTTGTTCCAAGGATCTGGTAATAGTTCGGTTTTGTTTGGACAGTAAATTAGTTAAAAACGCTCATTTTCTAGCCATTGTTCTAAGTCCTCTACTGACTGAAAATATAATAAAGCCTCTCCTAAGTTTTCTAAATTTTCTAGGGAAAGACTTTGGATATTGGCGGATAATTCGGCAGAAATGCCACCTATACGCCTATTTAATTGACGTAAAACCAGGTTAGCCTCTCCTTCTTGTCTTCCTTCCCCTTTGATTTCCTGATAGATGACAGATTCCTTCATAATATCTTTCCTCAACAATTGTTGAATATTGATTATCCCTAGGTTGAGATTAAATTATCTCTAATATCCATCGGGGAAATATTTAGCAAGACAAGCGGAACAAATTCCTGCTTTGCTAAAATCATCTCCATAGTCTTGTACGTTAGCTGATGCTTGACCACAGCAGGAACAAATTTGAAATATCGTTGCTATCGTTCTCTGTTCTTCCACATCGTCAAAATCAGAAAAACACTCATTACTGAGAATTTCGCCGATATTGACATCGCAACGGAATGATTCTTTAATTATGTCCAAAACTATCGACTGTTGTTCTTCAAAACTTAGGGACTGAAACGCCTTATTTTTCAAATACAATCGACCTAACATTGCATTGACGGCATAACTAGCTTGATGATCTGACATAATGATAATAGAGGGAATTAATAGAATAAAAATAACCGCAGTAAATTAGTTAAAAACGCTCATTTTCTAGCCATTGTTCTAAGTCCTCTACTGACTGAAAATCTAATAAAGCTTCTCCTAAGTTTTCTAAATTTTCTAGAGAAAGACTTTGGATATTGGCGGATAATTCGGCAGAAATGCCACCTATACGCCGATTTAATAGACGTAAAACCAGGTTAGCCTCTCCTTCTTGTCTTCCTTCCTCTTTGATTTCCTGATAGATGACAGATTCTTTCATAATGTCTTTCCTCAACAATTGTTGAATGATGTCTTTGTTTAATACTAATCCAGCGAGAATTGCGGTGGAGGCAGCCAGATTGCTTTGTTCTCGACTGTCGCTGATTTGTTCGATTTTTTGGGCGATTTGCCGCAGTAAATTCTCTTGCTCCTCAGCTTGAGCTAGTATAGCAAAGGGCAATAGTCCTGGTGCTTGCAATAAGGGTTCATAGGGTTGTTCCCATAGTCTAATCACCTCAAATTGATGATAAGTTTTTCCCTGTTGATAGTCATTCTGTCTGACTAGGGGTAAGGTACTCCTCCTTAGATAAATCACTACCTGATGGATAGGTTTGCCCTGATAGCGTCGATAGAGTCTTGTGGCATAATCGAGCATTCTATAGGGAATATCCTCTTTAGGGTCGGTTTGGAACTCAATATGTAAGATTAATTCTTCTGACTCTAAAAAGATTAAACTATCGGCTCTTATCGGCTCCAATGACAACTCTGAGGGTTTAATTTCGGTTAAATCTAAAGGTTTACCTAATAACCAAGTGGCTAAATCTCTCGAATATTCCAGGGCGATAAATTTACAAGTAGAATCATACATTAGTCTTGACTATATTTTACCTAAAATGTCGGATGAATGCCCCCGCTAAATTTTTCGACAAGATACTCACCTTTGCGGGGGATGAAATCCGACCAGGATATTGACTGCGAAGCACGATTTTAATTCTACCATTTGTAGGTAAACTGTGTTATACTTAATTGATACAGGGTCGAGGATTAATCGATGCTAGTCGTAGAAGCCAAGTTAAAAAATGGGACACCAGAGCAATATCAACGGCTTGATGAAGCTATCAAAACTTCTCAGTTTGTGCGTAACTCTTGTGTTCGTCATTGGATGGACAATAAGGGGACAACCCGCAATGATCTCCAAAAACTTTGCTCGGTACTAGCTAACAATAAAGAGACCCCTTGGGTTAACAAATTAAACTCTCAAGCTCGTCAATCGGCTGCTGATAGAGCCTGGCAATCAATTACTAGGTTTTACCAGAATTGTCATGCTAAGATACCGGGGAAAAAGGGTTTTCCTCGATTCAAAAAGTATAGCCGTTCGGTTGAATACAAACTAACGGGCTACAAACTATCAGATGATCGACGTAAAATCAGATTTACTGACGGTTTTAAAGCAGGAGAATTTGATTTATGGTGTAGTCAAAAGACATTAGTTTATGGCTCTTCGGGACTTGGTATGGTTCGATGTGGGGGCATAAATCGACTCAATCCTTATCTGGCAAGAGATTTAATTGATTAGTTCGCTCCAGATCGCAAACAATTGACAAAAATTGCGGCAATGTCTGTCTCTATAAAGGTTTCATTCCTTATA
>NZ_JASJFG010000092.1:0-7529 GCF_030065375.1 Microcystis sp. M49636_WE2
ATAGGAAACCACCTCATTAATTGCTACTTCTGACGCTTTTTTACTGGCTCTTTCGACTAATTCCACCTTACCCGATTTGAGAGATTTACCCGTGACAATGCGATAGGGAATCCCAATTAAATCCGCATCTTTGAACTTAACACCTGCACGTTCATTCCGGTCATCTAAAAGGGTTTCAATGCCCGCTTGATTTAACTCATTGTATAAACTTTCGGCGGTTTTTACCTGCTCGGCATCGGCTAAATTAGGAATAACCACAATCGCTTGATAGGGGGCAATAGCTACGGGCCAAATAATGCCATCTTTATCGTAGGATTGTTCTACGGCTGCCTGGGCTAAACGCGATACTCCTATACCATAACAACCCATACAAATGGGGGTAGATTCTCCCGCTTCATTAGTATAAAAAGCATTCATGGCTTGAGAATATTTATAGCCCAATTGGAAGATATGACCGACTTCAATTCCTCTGGCACTTTGCAAGGTTTGATTGGGATCATGAATAGCTCGATCGCCTACCCGGGCCTTGCGTAGATCGACGATTAATTCCGGTAAGATAAAATCTTGACCCCAATTGGCCCCCACTACATGAAACCCGGTTTCATTAGCACCAGTGATAAAGTTTTCTAAGTCTGTCACCGTGTTGTCTGCTATGCGTAAAAACTTAGGAGCTATATCGCTGGATTTTTTGAGTAAATTATCTTCTAAGTCGGGAGCAATATAACCTAAAGGTAAAGGTTTAGTTGCCCATTTCTGTTGAGCGGCAGCATCGGGTATTTTTAAAGCCAAAATTGTTTTAGCATTGTAACGGCCTGCCTGTCTAACTAATTCATTTTGTAGTTTAACTTCATTAACCTCTTGATCACCGCGAATATGCAGTAAAACTAAAACAGTTATGCCGCTATCATAAACCACTTCGTAGAGAACATTTTTGACGATAGCGGTGGCAGAACAATCGAGAAATTGAGCTAAACTTTCGATCGTGTTGGTGTTAGGAGTTTCTTTTTTAGTAAACTTTTTAAAGGGAGAAGCCACTTTATCTGCTGGCAAAGAAACGGCTTTTTCCACATTAGCCGCATACTTTTCATCGGCGGTAAATAAAACCTCATCTTCTCCGGCATCAGCTAAGACCATAAATTCTTGGGATGCGGAACCGCCAATCGCTCCAGAATCCGCTTCTACTGCCCGAAAAGCTAACCCACAACGGCGGAAAATATTGCGGTAAGCTATATCCATCGCTTGATAGGTTTTCTTTAAACATTCCTCGTCGAGATTGAAAGAATAGGCATCTTTCATAATAAATTCTCGTCCCCGCATTAAACCAAAACGAGGGCGAATTTCATCGCGAAATTTAGTTTGAATCTGATATAAATTAACTGGTAATTGTCGATAGGAACGAATTAAATCACGAGCGACGGCAGTAATTACTTCTTCGTGAGTCGGTCCTAATCCTAACTCCCGGTTTTGCCGGTCCGTCAGGGCAAACATAATCCCTTCTGCTTTTGTGTAGGTGTCCCAACGGCCTGATTCTTGCCAGAGTTCCGCCGGTTGCAGTTGGGGAAGTAAACATTCTTGGGCGCCGGCTTTATTCATTTCTTCCCGGACTATCTGGGAGACTTTCTGTAAAACCCGCCACATCAGGGGTAAATAGGCGTAAATGCCGCTGCCAATGCGACGAATGTAACCGGCACGGACTAAGCATTTATGACTGGGGATTTCCGCCTCGGCCGGGTCTTCCCGGAGAGTGACAAAAAGCTGTTGAGAGAGTCGCATCCTATCGATATCCTTTTGAACAGAAGACTTTCTATTATCTCATCAAAGGAGGGGGTCTGCAATTATCAATTACTTGTGTTGACAAACAATAACAGCGACCAGTTTACCGATTCTCAGGTATTTCCCCTCATAACTTGAGACTGGTTGGAGAAGCATTGAACCTTAGTTGCAATTGCCTAACTCCCTTGTTCTCTACTCTAGGAAATATGAGCGTTCAGGTCGGTCGCTGTTATCGTCGTTATCGAGACAGAATGTAACTTTAACAGGGTTTACTCCTTTGTGAACTTGACCTTTATAACCTTGCCAGTTGATCTGTCAGGGAAGCTTTTTTCTTTAGCTTCAATTATTAATATAACATCGGATCGGAGCTAGAAGTCTTTCTCTTAATCAAAGTTTACATTACTGGGATCAAGGAAAAGCCTAGATGTTTTGACGCTTGACCGATGATAATTAACCTCAGTTCGGTATCAGAAAAGGAGGGGGGGTTAACCTGAAAGAATACAAACGATTCAGCACCCCCGTTCTACTTTAGCCGAGTCCCGCCCTCTCGAACCGGTCATCGAGTTTTTGGCAGTGGCTTCGACATCGCAATCAACTGATGATGCGGGGTCAGACTGAAGGCGATGTTAGTCCAAAATTATTTATTTTGAATTACCATTGTTGCACAAGTAATTATATTTTCTAGATTGTTATACTCGACTCTTTGTTTTTCAATATAATTATCAAATAAATATTTTTTATCTGGATATTTTACCGCTAATTCTTGGCATCTTTGCCTAAGATAATTAAACTGCATTTCATACTCATCATTTTGATTTATTTCAGTTTCTGTATATTCTTTTATTAATTTCATGCCAGCTTTTTCTATTTGTTTTAACAGCATACTTTTTTTGAGTATAAAGTCATGCTTATAGGGTTGATCATCTTCAAAATATCCATCGTCCAAGATAATTAAACCATCCTTTATCAGATTCTTTTTTAAGATAGTCATAGTGTCAAAATAATTTCCAAATACGGGACCGATCGAGCCGAGAATAATCAGATTGAATTGGTTTAATGTATCGATTATTTCTCGTGCGTCTCCTGAAATAAATTTACACCTTGAAGTAATTGCTTCTTCTCTAGCTTTTTTATTAGCGATTTCAATAAATTCTGGTATTGCATCGATTCCAAGGCAGTAGCAATCCAGTTCAATTGACAATTTTATCGAGACTGCACCTTTGCCGCAGCCTAGATCCAGTACATTTAATTCAGAATAATTATTTGTATGTGCTTTGACAATTTTAAGAATAGAATTTGCAGAAGAGCCTATTTCCCAGAAGTCCTGTAAAATATATGGAAGAAAAGGTAAGATTGACTTATCTTGGCAATCCATAGCCTGTGCAATAGTTTCTTCTAAGGTCTTCATTCTCTCTAAAAATTTCTGGACTAACCATCAATTATATCGCTCCCTGCGGTCCCATACCCTCCTCTAAGTAGTCGTGCAAAATAAATTTCCTAGTGAAGAAAGGCAAAAGGCAAGAGGCAAGAGGCAAGGGGGGGTTAGATTTGTGTAATTAATTTTGCTTAGGTACTTATCCTACTTCCATCAGTTAAACACCCCCTCAATTTGGGCATAATTACCGCAGAAGGCTTTCTAATATTCCACTCAAAACGTGCGTTAACGTAAAGCACCGCTAACTTTAATAATGATGGATTGCTAATTATACTCACTGCTGTTGTTGTCTGACATAAGCATCTACAAGATTACGAATCAGGGATTGATAGGAAGCATTATGACGTTGAGCTTCCCGTTTAAAATACTCAATACTCTCCTTAGAAAATTCCATCGTTATCCTGACAGTATTTTGATTCGGTATTAGCTGCTCTGGTGGCGGTAAAAAGTCTTCGACAATTGTCACCTTACCAATCGGTTTTGCGGGATCAGGGGTTATGTTCTTCATAGAATTTTCTCCATTTACGCCATTCAGCTGCGCCAAATATACGAATCACTCCATCGCGGTAAGTAAAACGCACCGTTAAAACCCGGTCTTTTACCTTACCAATACAAAACCAACGTTCCTCTGAGTCACTATGTTGGACATCATGGACAATCAAACGATGTGGATCGAAAAACGCATATTGAGCAGTCTCAAAGTCCACACCATGTTTAGCCTTATTGTCAGCCTCTCTTCGACTATCCCAATCGAAAGTGCTTGTCATGTCACTCTAGCATAGTTTAGTTTGTGTCGCTAAGTATAGAAAAATGCACCAGAAAATAACAAACAAAACAGGAATAGAAAGAGCAGGGAAAATCCCCCACCGATGAATCCAAGTATGTTTATTGTCAACAAACCTTGCTTTAAAAGTAGAAATATTTCCTAAATACTTATCCTGCTCAAGGATGCGTTTTTTTTCTGTCTTAAGTTGATCCATCGCTTTGATAGCCGCATAAAGCGAAGCTCCAATAATACATGATGTCAGAATTCCTAGTATTGGTAAAAATACAGATAGAAACCCAAGTCGATAATTATTATTACCAGAAACTGCAAATGCTGCCATCAAAAAAGACTGGGAAGTGACATACCAGTTCATTCGATTGGCAATCAGATTGTGTTCACGATGGATCTCTTGGTCGATTAATCCGTAATACTCAATCGACTTGAGGTTTTCCTCGTCATTCCACCATTTTTCTTGCTCTTGATTACCCATTAATTCATCTCCCCATATAGCTTATTGAATTGAACTAAATCACCATCTTAAGTAAGTGTTTGGAATTAAATATAAAGATGGATCTCCTTGAAGGACTTGCTGCGACTCAATTTCCTAGAAAATTAGTTGCCCCATATTTTTAGTTAAATTGAATCAACAACGATTATCGAACCATTTAATTAGCACATGGCATAAAAGCAAGCTGTGACTGGGTTCTAATTCTTGGAGATGTCCATTAATTATACCGCTCCCTGCTGCCAACTCCGGCACTCATGGACAGCCTTAACGAGTAATTTAGAGAGTCAACCGCTTAGTGGTCTGTCAATCTTGAAATTGTGGATAGGGGAATCCTGCCAAATTATTCGCCCCCAGTGCCTCAAAATCATCTTAACAGACCAATAGAATCGCCCTTAATTTTTGTCAATTGTCGGCCCCTAACTATATTCCTCCCCGACACTGAGATTAAAGAGCATTTGCAGGGATTGTAAACAGCGCTTACGCGCTTCGATATCCTGTTGGGCCCGCAGTTGTACCATGGGTTCGTGAAGGATTTTATTAACGATACCGCGGGTCATTGCTTCGATAACTTCTTGGTGTTTTTCGGCGAATTCCGTCCCCAAACGGGAGAGGGCCTTTTCTAATTCCTGTTCGCGAATATCTTCAATTTTGCTTCTTAAACAGCTAATTGTCGGTACAGTGTCCAAAGAACGCCACCAAAGCTCGAAAGCTTCCACTTCCTGCTCTAGGAGTGCCTCTGCTTCCCTGGCCATCTGACGGCGACTTTCCTGATTGGCGGCAACCACCGCTTTAAGATCATCGACGTTAAAAGCTTGCACTTGTGCCAATTCCTTCACGTCGGTGTGGACGTTGCGGGGAACAGAAATATCGATTAACATCAGCGATTTAGCAGTAATCGTCACTTCTGTCAATAAATTTTTAGTTAAAATTGGTTCCGTGGCTCCGGTACTGGTAAAGACGATATCCGATGCCGCTACGGTAGTCATCATCTCTTCTAAGCCATATAGTTGCAGCGGTAGGTGAGGAAATTCACGGGCCAACTCCTGGGCCCGTCTTTGGGAGCGATTGACGATCGCAATTTGCTGAGAACCCTTAGCCAGAAGGTGAGTAACTAATAATCGGGACATTTTCCCTGCCCCGATAATAGCGATTTTCTTGCCGCTGAGGTCTGCCACCTTAGCATGGGCTAACTCCACCGCCGCCGAACTGATCGATACGGCTCCCGTGCCGATGCTGGTTTCCGTGCGGACGCGCTTACCGGCAGTCATCGCTTGTTTAAAAAGGCGATCGAGTAATTGGCTAATAGTATTGTACTTTTGAGCTAATTTATGGGTATTTTTAACTTGAGCGAGAATTTGCCCTTCACCGAGGACAAGACTTTCTAAACCGGCCGACACCCGGAGCAGATGACGCACAGCATCCTGATGCAGTAGGGTAAACAGATAACGACGCAGGACATTAAGGGGAATATGCCCGATTTCAGCGAGAAACTGGGTAATTTCCACCACGCCCTTTTCCGTATCCGTAACCACGGCGTAGATCTCCAAACGGTTACAGGTGCTGATAATCGCCACCTCTTGGATGTGGGGATAACCCTTGAGGTGGGTAAGAGCGGACTCGATTTTCGCTTCCGGGATACTCAATTTTTCGCGAATTTCCACAGGGGCTGTCTTGTGACTCAAGCCCACTACAGCAATATTCATTTATGTTCTCCTACAAATGTTGCTCAGGCTACAAAAATTATTGATAAAGATCAGTGCGTTATGTCTCTAATTGTTGCAATTTAGTCCCAATCGGGATGCAAATAAAAGATGTTTGAAAAAAAACTTTATATATTTTTACCAATGGGGGCGAGGTGAGCCATGCCCACCCCACCGGGTCAGAGAATTATCTCAGTTGAATGTATTTGGGTTGGTCGAACAGGTGAACGGTATCGACAAAGCGAGCGGTTTTCGATTGGGTGGAGATAACCAAGCTTTGGGTACGAGCGCCACCATGGAAGAAGCGTACCCCTTCCATCAGGGTGCCGGGGGTGATACCACAGGCGGCAAAGAGGACGGTTTCGCCACTGGCTAATTCTTCGCAACCGTAAACGCGATCGGGATTAGTGATACCCATTTCTTGCAGACGAGCGAGATTACCCTCGCGGCTTTCGCCGATTAAACCGGTTTTGACCACTTCGGGATCATAGATTAATTGTCCCTGGAAGTGACCGCCTAGACAACGCATAGCCGCTGCCGAGATTACCCCTTCTGGAGCGGCACCGATACCCATGAGAGCATGAATATTAGTTCCCGAAAAAGCGCAGGAAATAGCGGCCGATACGTCACCATCGCTGATCAGACGAACTCTGGCCCCGGCGTTGCGGATTTCTTGGATTAATTCCTTGTGACGGGGACGATCCATCACCACTACCACCAGTTCTTCGATCGAACGATTGAGACAATCGGAAAGAACTTTCAGGTTTTCCGTCGCCGATTTATTAATATCCACATGACCTTTAGCTGCTGGGGGAGCGGCTAATTTTTTCATATAAAAGTCAGGAGCGGCGAATAATCCACCTTTTTCGGAGATCGCTAACACGGCCATGGAACCATTTTGACCGTAGGCAACCAAGTTAGTGCCTTCGCAGGGATCGACGGCGATATCGATTTCGACCAATTCGTCGGGATTACAATATTGTTTGGCATCAACTTGGGTACAGATACCCACTTCTTCGCCAATATAGAGCATGGGAGCCTCGTCTCTTTCCCCTTCTCCAATAACGATGCGACCGCGCATATGGATTTTATTCATCCGTTCGCGCATCGCTTCCACAGCGACGTGATCGGCGATATTTTTTTCGCCTTTACCCATCCACTTCGAGGAGGCAATGGCAGCCTGTTCGACCACTTCGATAATTTCTAACCCTAGCGTACTTTCCACTCGATGATCCTCCCTACAGCTGATCTATGATTTATCTAGTGAGTTTGTTTCCTTAACAGTCAAAAGTCTATCACCAGACGGGGATCATTCTTAAGTTTTTATGTAGATCATCTGGAGGAGAC
>NZ_JASJFG010001043.1:0-1887 GCF_030065375.1 Microcystis sp. M49636_WE2
AGGAAAAAGAAAGAGTCGAAATGGAGCAAAAAGTAAGCGTGGAGGGATTCCGGGGCGTGTAGATATCAGCGAGCGACCAGCAATTGCTGACCAGAAAACTGAAATCGGTCATTGGGAAAGTGACACAATGATTGGAGGCAATCATCTAGGAGTTCTTGTTACATATATGGACAAAGCCTCGAAATTTTTAGTAGCAGGATTAGCTAAAAACAAAACCGCATCGGAAATCAATAGAGTCACAGAAAAACTTTTCCAAGAGATTCACCCTGACAAAAAAAAAACCTTTACTTGTGACAAGGTTAAAGAATTTTGTGGACATCAAGAGTTGAGTCAGAAACTAGGAGCAGATTTTTATTTTGCTACTCCTTATCATTCGTGGGAGAGGGGATTAAACGAGCATACCAATGGACTGTTAAGACAATTTTTCCCCAAGGGAACGAATTTTAAAATCGTTAAGCCAGAGGAGGTGGAAAGAGCCGTAAACTTGATTAACAATCGTCCTCGAAAATGTCTTGACTATCGTACCCCGAATGAGGTATTCTATAAAGATAGATCAGACAGTGATGCAATTCAGACTTGAATTGGCCTATTGAGGAAATGACCAACAGGCTCAAAGAAGGGTTAAAATCTCCCGATAATTTCACTTCTGCTCAATTTGCAGCCACCATGATTGAGGGATCGCCCAAAGTTAGATTTGTCGCACGGGGTTAGATTTGTTGGGTAATGTCTTTGGGCTTTTTGAAAATCAAAAAGTACCAGATATAGGAGTGATCGGGGGGGGATAATTCAGCTACTTTTTCCCTGAAAATTAGGTAATTGACCCCCTCAAAATCGGTAAAACCCTACACCCCACACCCCACACCCTACCCCCAGGAAAAACTTTTTGCCGCAGACCCTATCTATGGCTGATTTTCCAGATAATTACAGATTTGTTCTAATTTAGCCAGAGCTTTTCCTGACTGTAAAGATTGTTGTGCTTGCTGGAAACCGGTGGGGATATCTGGGGCAATTCCACAGCGCCAAAGATAAAAACCACCGTTAAAAATTGCCGCATCGGTTAATTCATTATTTTCTCCAGCTAATAAACCCTTTAATTTAGCGGTGAGCATCTCTAAAGATTCGAGGGGATAATCCGAAGGACAGAAGCCATAATCGCGAGGATTTAGGAAAAATCGCTGAAAGGAAGGGGGATCGGTGGGATTTCCCAGACCAATAATCGCCGTCCGATTACAGGCTAAATCACAACTCCCCTCTAATCCTTTCACGGTGGTGAAGTGAGAGATATTTCTCAGGGCAAAAGTTTCGCGAAAACGATCTTCGGTGGGGGGATGAACAAAACCCGATATTTGATGAATATTACCGACCAAAGGCGACCACATTAACTCTACCGTGGCCATGGGCGGACGTTTACCGATTTGCTCCCGATAAGTAACAAAATTCTCTACTAGGGGAAAATGGCGCGGAATATAGAAAAAAGTCAATCCCGTGGTGATTAAACAGTCTTTCACTGCTGCTAAGGATAATTGACTAAAATCTGCTCCTAATTGCTGCCAGATTTCCCTGAGAGAAATACCGTATTTAGTCGGCATTCGATCGCCCCCGTGCAGGACTACAGGAACCCCCGCCAACCCTAAGATTAAAGTAGTGATCGGAGTAACCGGGGCAGTGCGAGAGCGTCCATCGTAGGGATTGCCAAAAATAGTGATCGGATGCTGAAAAGAGGCTGATTCTAGGGTTATTTGCGGGCCAAGCTCGGCGTAGGCATCAAGCATTCCCGCTAACTCATCGCTGGTGGGGCGTTTAATGCGATGGGCAATCATGAAAGCACCGATTTGGGCCGGGGTTGCCTCTTGGGTTAACATCATCTTGGTGGCCATTGCCGCTTCG
>NZ_JASJFG010000235.1:0-11750 GCF_030065375.1 Microcystis sp. M49636_WE2
ATAATTGAGTAAAAACTCGCACAATTTCGGTTTCAGACTTCTGCGGCTTTTTCTTGCTCAATCTCGGTCTCCAATTCTTGACGTAATTCTTCTAGAGAAGTGGTGGCAGCTGTCTGAGATAATCTTTCTTGTGACCAATTTAAGGACTGAAAAAGTCGTTGAGCGTTAGCTGGAGAGCGCAAAAGATAAACTTCTTCTAATAAAGCGGATAATTCGTCAGCAGCAATCAAGGCCACATCATGATGACCCTGACGTTGGACAATAACGATCGAGTTTCCCAGTTCTACTTGTTCTAAAACCTGAAGAAAATGTTCTTGTGCTTGGGTATAGCTAGTATAGGTGGTGGGGATGGGCAGCATGGCCATTAATCAACTCCGCAGTCAAAAAATTAATCAATGGGTGCGTTAACCAAGAGTAACGCACCCCAAAGAAATTACACCGAAGTTAAGGTTTTCTCCGCGCTAATTTGCGCTTCGGGACTATCCGCTTCCGAGGGAGGGACCACTTGCCAGAATTGACCGAGATAGCTATCCCAATTAGCTAAAATTAACTTACCTTTGGGGCTATTAGTGCGTTCTACATGGGCCTCAATTAAAGATTTTAACTGTTCCGCACCGGCAGCCGTGGCAACCCGTTGAATCTTGACAATTTCGGGGTTGAGTTTCTCCGGTAGGGAGGGATCAAGGATATAAGCTAATCCTCCCGTCATCCCGGCGCCGACGTTGCGACCGACGGAACCAAGCACGACAATTACCCCCCCGGTCATGTATTCACAGAGGTGATCCCCGGCCCCTTCGATAACTGCTTTTGCGGTGGAATTGCGAACAGCAAAGCGTTCACCAGCGCGACCATTAACGTATAATACCCCACCGGTGGCCCCGTAGAGACAGGTATTACCGATAATAGCGTTATCTTCGGGCTGATAATTGGCGTTTTGGGGCGGTACGATGACAATTTCGCCGCCGTAGATGCCTTTACCCACATAATCGTTAGCTTCTCCCTCTAAATGGAGATTGACACCGGGTAAATTAAAGGCTCCGAAACTTTGACCGGCCGCACCCTGAAAATTGAGCTTAATTTCGCCTTCAAAGCCGTCATTCCCGTATTTTTGGGCAATTACCCCCGCAATTCTCGCCCCGACGGAGCGATCGGTATTGACAATCCTGTAGGTTTTGCTGACGGTTCCCTGTTGCTCGATCGCCTGTTTAATCTCGCTATCGGCTAGAATATCGTCATCGAGAACAGCACCGTTACTATGTACTTCCTCGTGCTGCAACCAAGAGCGATCGCTACGGCCATCGGGTAAATTCAACAAACAATCGAGATTGAGGGATTCTGTCTTAGTTAAACGAGCATCGGAGCGCACTTTTAACAGATCTGCCCGGCCAATCACCTCATTTAAACTGTGATAGCCTAATTTCGCCAATAATTGCCGCGTTTCCTCAGCCACCAAAGTGAAGAAATTGACCACATGAGCGGGAATTCCTGGAAAACGAGCGCGGAGACGTTCCTGCTGGGTAGCGACTCCCACAGGGCAATTATTCGTGTGACAGACGCGGGCCATGATACACCCCTCAGCAATCATGGAAATGGAACCAAAACCGAATTCCTCCGCACCCATCACGGCAGCCATGAGGATATCCCAACCGGTTTTTAGTCCCCCATCTGCACGCAAAATCACCCGATGACGCAGTTGATTTTCCATTAACATCCGATGCACTTCCGTTACTCCCAATTCCCAGGGACTACCCGCGTGTTTGATCGAACTTAGGGGTGATGCACCTGTACCACCATCGTGGCCCGAAATCTGGATAATATCAGCGTTAGCTTTGGCAACTCCGGCCGCAATTGTACCGATACCGATCTCGGCCACTAATTTGACGGAAACTTTGGCCCGGGGGTTAATTTGGTGTAAATCGTAGATTAATTGTGCTAAATCTTCGATCGAGTAGATATCGTGGTGAGGAGGGGGAGAAATCAAGGTAACACCCGGTTTTGATCGCCGTAACATGGCAATATAGGGACTAACTTTTTTCCCGGGTAATTGACCTCCTTCTCCCGGTTTTGCTCCCTGGGCCATTTTAATCTCTAGCTGTTTTCCACTCATTAAATATTCGGGAGTGACTCCAAAACGACCCGAAGCTATCTGTTTAATGGCAGAATTGGCTGTATCACCGTTTTTTAAGCCGTTTAGGTGGGGCATGGTCACGGAATGTCCTTCTGCATCCACATCGCTTAAGCTGGTGTAACGGATCGGATCTTCTCCCCCTTCTCCGGAATTGGACTTACCTCCGATGCGATTCATGGCGATCGCTAGGGTTTCGTGTGCTTCCCGGCCCAAGGCACCGAGGGACATTCCCCCTGTGCAGAAGCGTTGCAGGATACTTTCGATCGATTCTACTGCTTCGAGGGGAATTGAAGCTCGATCGCTGTTAAATTCTAATAGATCGCGCAATGCAGTAACGGGTCTTTGCTGCAAGATTTGACGATAGGTTTCGTAATGGTCATATCCTTGACCTTGGGAGTGAGCGGCCACGGCTTTATGGAGTGCTTTCGCCATTTCCGGGGAATTCATGTGGTATTCTCCCCCCGGACGGTAGTTGACAAAACCGTAGTTTTCTAGTTTTTTAGCGGTAAGATTGGGGAAAGCTTTACTGTGGAATGCGATCGCTTCTTGGGCCACTTCAGCAATGCTTAAACCCCCGACGCGACTGGTAGTACCGTTAAAAGCTAGTTTAACTAAATCTGCCGATAATCCGATCGCCTCGAAAATTTGCGCCCCATGGTAGGAAGATAGGAGAGAAATACCCATTTTCGAGAGGATTTTCAGTAATCCTGCTTCTACGGATTTGCGGTAGTTAATTAGGGCTTTTTCGAGGCTAATAGCTTCTAATTTGCCGTTTTCCATCAATTTCTGGGTTTTTGGCTCGATCCACCACTGGGCGATCGTTTCTAGGGCCAGATAGGGACAAACTGCGGAAGCGCCATAACCAATTAGACAAGCGAAGTGATGGGTACTCCAACATTGGGCCGTGTCGATCACGATGGAAGCTTTTAAACGCAAGTGTGAGCGAATCAGGTGATGATGGACGGCACCAACAGCTAATAAGGGGGGAATATAGCTAGTTTTTTCGTCAATAGAAGCAGTTCTGTCACTGAGAATTAAAATTTCTGCTCCCGATGCTACTTTCTTGGCGGCCTCAGCGCACAAATTAGCGATCGCGGTTTCTAATCCCTGCGGTCCGGTGGTCAGATCATAAAGGGTAGAAAGTTCGGCTGTTTTGTAGCTAGAGGTTTTAACTTTGGCTAATTCCGCATTATTGAGCAGGGGAGAGTCTAATTTCAGTAAATGTGCGTCATCAACCCCTAATTTAAGTATATTGCCCCGTCGTCCCAGATACATAGTCAAGGACATGACTAAACTTTCGCGTAAAGGATCGATGGGGGGGTTAGTAACTTGGGCAAAACGTTGTTTAAAGTAATCGTAGAGAAGATGGGGTTTACTGGAGAGGACTGCTAGGGGAGTGTCATCACCCATACAGAAAGTCGGTTCTTTTCCCTGTTCTGCCATGGGAACGATAATCATATCCACATCTTCGGCAGTATAACCAAAAGCGGTTTGCAGGGGAAGGAGATGACTAGGAGCGGGAATGTCTATCGCTGTTTCTTTGTCAATCAAGGTGCGTTGGGATTTCACCCATTCACCGTAGGGATTAGCTCGGGCAATTTCCTGTTTAATCTGCCAATTACGCTTAATTTCGCCTTTTTCTAGGTCCACTGCGAGCATTTGACCGGGGCCGAGACGACCTTTTTCCATAATGGTGGTTTCATCGAGGGGAATAGTTCCCGCTTCCGAGGAAACGACGATATAACCATTGTTAGTAATGCTATAACGGGCCGGTCGCAAACCGTTGCGATCTAAACAAGCGCCGACGATTCCCCCGTCACTGAATACCAGTAAAGCCGGACCGTCCCAGGGTTCCTGTAAACCGCTATAGTATTCGTAGAAGTCGATAATTTCGGGATAATTCTGTAAATCCGGCTGATTATTGTAGGCCTCCGGCACTAGGATCATAGCCGCTTCTAGGGGACTGCGACCGGTTCTCACCAATAATTCTAGGGCGCTATCGAGGTTATAGGAGTCGCTGTTAGCGGGGTTAACAATGGGGGTCAGGGATTGTAATTCTTCGTGGGTCCAACCTTGGGTTTCTAAAGCGGGTTCCCGGGCCGACATCCAGTTAATATTGCCCAAAAGGGTGTTAATTTCGCCGTTATGACCCAATAAGCGCATCGGTTGAGCGAGGGGCCATTTCGGTTGGGTATTGGTGCTAAAACGACGGTGATAAATGGCAAATTGACTGCTATAGGCGGGATTTTGCAGGTCTAGATAGAATTCTCGCAGGATTTCGCCCCGTACCATCCCTTTATAGACAATGGTGCGACAGGAAAAGGAACAGAAATAGAAATCATCGGCCAGTTGCTTACCGACTTCAGAACGGGCAATATAGAGTAGGCGATCGAATTGAGAACCGGCTAAATCGGGGGAAGTCACCAGAATTTGCTCGACGTAGGGTTGATTTTCCCTTGCTTGTCTTCCGAGGACTTGGGGACGGACGGGAACAGCACGCCAACCTAAAATCTTAATATTATATTTATTGACAATTTCTTCGATGTGTGCCTTAGCGTCGGCGCGTTCTTGGGCCGCTTGGGGAAGAAAGACCATACCCACCCCTAGTCGCTCAGATTCTGGCATATTTAAGCCATTTTCGGCGAACCAAGTAGCGAGGACATCTCTGGGGATAGCGGTCATCATACCGGAACCGTCCCCGGAATCCTGATCGGCGCTGCAGCCTCCCCGGTGTTCCAAACAACCTAAGGCTAAAAGGGCCTGTTCAATCAGTTGATGGCTGCCAGAACCGCGCACATCGGCAATAAAACCGACTCCGCAAGCGTCCCGCTCCTCTACGAGCCATCGGGGACCCCAATAGGGATCGATTTGGTGTATATTGTCGGTTTTTAGGTTATTTTGTTGCGCCATAGAAGTTATCCTTAGGGTCGTTGTCTAGAAGGGTGGGATAGTTGGTCTGCTGAAAGGGTCAATCTAGAATAGAATTTTTTTTGATCTTGCCGTTTCGATTGTCGCTGATTTTTCCTAATTTTTGCCTGTTGCCATCTTTATCTTGGCCGGTCTGAGGAATCACAGGTGATCTACCATGATATAGTAGCTCTCAGGAATTGTCATCGAAAATCCCCTGGATGGGGTGAAACATCCTGTTAGGTGCTTATTTTGGCAGAATATTCTCAGATTATAAATATTATTGGAGCAATGGGGTCAAATTCAGGACAAGACTTTCGCTAAAGAGGTGGGTAAATCGGCCAATTTTTCCACCACTGTCACCCCAGCTTCTTGAAAATGACGTAAGCTATCTTTTCTGGTATTCTTAGCGGCAACAGAGTAGGAAAGTTGGTTAGAAATAATTGTTTCTGTATCACCGAAATTGGTTTCAATGGCTGTATTTAACCCCACAAGATAGGCAATCACTGGTTTTTCGATCGCCGAGGCAATATATTTGGCCGCCTCGATTTCGGCCTTTCCTCCCACCTGACTGACGAGGAGAATTGCCTCGGTATTGTCATCTTCCTCGAAAACCTGCAACCATTGGGACAAATTTGAGCCAATAATGCCGTCAGTACCCAAATTTACCGCCATAGATTCACCATAACCCGCCGCTGTTAAAGTTTTCGCCACTTCATCCCCTATGCGATCGCCACGCGTGATCAGACCGATTGTCCCCGATTGATAAAAATTCGGTTCACAAATACCCAACCAAAGATAATTGGGAATAATTACACCCTGGCTGCCGGGGCCGAGAATTAATGTCCCGGTGGTACTAGCTATCTTTAATAATTCCACCAGATCCAAGGGGGGTACTCCTGGGGTGACGATAATTAATTGGGGAATTGCTGCTGCGATCGCTTCTAAGGCCGCATCTAGGACTTGATTGGGGGGGACTAAAATTAAACTGGTCTTGATTTCTCCGGTTTCAGCAACGGCCTCGACCACTAGATCAAACACTGGTATCTCTGCGATTATCTCACCACCGTGGCCACTAGCCACCCCCGCTACTAAACAGGTTCCCTGAGCTTTCAATCGTGCCGCATAATATTTGCCTAGGGGTCGATCGATCCCTTGCATAATTATCTGATCTTTATCTGTCCATTTCATATATTAAGTGTTGGGAGTTGTTTCAGTAAACAGTAAACAGTAATCAGTAAACAGTAAACAGTAATCAGTGAGACACTGTTGATGGGAGTTTTTTTCAGTGGTCAGTAAACAGTAAACAGTAATCAGGTTCTGAAGGCAAGAGTCACTCATGCAAGAGGCAAAAGAAAGAATCTGGCAATTCTCCCACCTAAAAAGAAGGTTAGAAACTAGGCACATCAAAGCTTTTAGCTTAACCAATGAGGTTTTAGATTCGGCCCTTGTGAACTGAAAACTCACATCTGATTACTGATGACTGATGACTGATATACTTTAGCCGTTCATAATCTGAGATTTATTAAACTTCTGAAATCCTAGAGTGAGCAAGGAATCCAGTTCTTTTTTATGTTTCAGATGGGCATCATTCAGACATTCATAAATAGTTGAAGAAAAGTCGGAAAAGTTTTCATAATATTTACCATATAAACATTTCTTTTTGACAAATTTCCACAGGCTTTCAATTAAATTTAGATTAGGCAATAAGACGGCAGATAGAGTAATTCTATTGACAAAGAAAGAGCCAATTATTCAACAATTTTACATTTTTGATAGCGGGCATTATCTAATACTAGAGTGATTTGAGGAAAAAATGCAAGTTATAGCCGTGCAAAGTATAGCTCAAGAGAGCATAGGCTATGATCGCAATCACAATATTAACATCAAATATGTTTGCTCCACCAGATGAAGCAGGGCTAATGAATAAGGTGGAAAATGGCTCAATGAAAGGTGCAGATAGATGATTAATCAACTGAGCAAATTGATTTTGTGGGTTCGCACCAAACAAACGCAGCAAGAACCTCATTACCAGTGGTATTTGCACTATTCCTGCCAGCCCGAAAATGCTATTAATTATCCAATTTAAGGTATTACTTCGTCTGGCAGATCGCAGGCGTTTCTCTTCTTGATCAAGTCGAAAAGCCTCTTCATCATGTAGCAGTTCTCGTCGCCGCTCAAGATTGGTTTCATCATCCCGATCGTGATTCATTCTTAGACCTCAGAGTCAATATTTTTCTGATTTAAATAAATTCTCCAATCAGTGGCGGGTACAAGCCACCACTGATTGTTCCCTCCGACCTACTCCCTTTCAACTTCTGCCTCCTTTTTAGGATTGCTATCCCTTAACTCTATTGATCGAGAGAAAACGGGCTTGCGAGTTTTCAAGTTAAAGCGGAATCCTTGAGGTAAGATGTGCAACCTGACTCCACACACTGCCATCGCTTCATCTTTGAGCAGTTCGTCTAAATTATCATAAGTTGCTTCTGATTCATCGACAACTGTTATAGCCCCACGCCCCAGCACTTTAAATTCGTCACCGTCCACAACTACTGCTGTATCTTCGTCAATGCCAAAGCCTAAGTTAGCTGGCTGCTGTAAGAGAGCGGAAATCAGGCGACCTAGCCGTCCGCGCTGGGCAAAATGCTGATCGATCACCACTGAGTGCAGAAATCCCATTCCCGGACCCATCTCTATGGCATCCATGCGTGCGTTGGTTTCGGAGTCTCCTTCAATAATCATCAGATCGGGCATTATGGCAGCACCGGCACTTGTCCCACCTACCACCATTCCCTCCCGATTGCGTTGGTGAAGTAAGGCATCTAGCTGAGTTCCCTTGATGTGTTCAATGATTAGGGCTTGATCTCCCCCGGTAAAAAACGCTCCTGTGGCTTCCTCAATGATTTTCAGGTTTTCTGGATCGTCGGCATCTTCCCTGTGAATGGTATCGAGGACACGCACATCCTCGACACCGAGTCGCTCAAACACTCGGGTATAGGTTTCTCCAGCCGAACGAGGCTCACTTGTTGCCGCCGTTAACACGGCAATTTTAGCTTTAGTCCCGCCAGCACAGCGAACAAACTCTCGCAAGATTTGACAATCTCCTTCTTTGTCTTCTGCTCCACCAATGATGATTAATTGCCCGCGCTCTTTTGTGGATTCCATACAAAAACTCCTTGAATAACTAAACAGCACAACAACATAAAATTAAATTATGATCGTTCACACCTCCCCTACCCAATACCGTTCGGTTGAGCAAAGCAGCCCCCACCCCCCTCAGTCCCCACCCCTCTCTTATCTCCCCTTTCAGGGGAGACGATAGAATTACCCCTTAAGGGGGATTTAGGGGGTGGGATTGACATCCTCACCGCCCTAAAAGGGACGGTGATTCCTAGACCTCACGATCTAGGTTTCTGCTTCTTAGCAGTTGCCTTCACAGACTCACTCTGTTCGGGTCTGACACTCGCGACCCAGACTGATACCGCAAGCCCTGCGGCCAAAATGTTTTTACTGGCGTTAACATCCCTTTCATGGCAAGTTCCACATTCAGGACACTCCCATTCTCGGACACTTAACGGCATTTTCTCAACGATATGCCCACAATTATTGCACCGTTTTGAACTAGGAAACCATCTATAGCGTTTCTCGCATCTGTGCGGCACAGTTAAACCTTTACTGATTAAGCTGTTCAGGCTCGGGAATGTACCTCGTGTGAATCAGAAATGCTATATCTATTTCCCGATAGTTTCTCCCATACCAACGGCATTTATAGGCTAATTGTCGAGTGATTTCTCCCCAACTAACATCTGATATAGCTTGAGCTAGTTTCGGGTTTTTTACAGGGTGAGAGCATCTCAAACGCTATTGACAATTGGCCAATTTTGTCATCCGCGTGGGCATTTCAAGTGATACCAGTCAATCAGAATAGTTACGAAATCGACCCATTTGGTCGATTTTTGCTTAACAATTGAGATGGCAAATTCTCCTCAAATATGCCTGAATCGTGGGCAAGCAACTCACATAAAGTTCATTTTGTCAAGGATTGTTAAGATGCGCTTACCTTGGGGTTTTTTACCAGGTTTTTTACCGCTAAATTCTCAACTACAATCGTTTGGTTTTCACGAACTAATTGAGTGGTTAGCTTATGTAAATGGTCTTTTCTGCCATCGGTGATTCGAGCCTGAATCTTAGCTACTTTGATTCTTGCTTTTTCCCGATTTTTTGACCCTTTCTGTGTTCGAGAATGAACAATTACCGTCGCCTCATGAACAAGTTGTAGACAACGCCAATCAGCACCAAAACCAAAAGCAGGTGGATTAAGCCGCCGCCAATGTTAATGGAGAATCCTAACACCCAGAGGATGAAAAGTATAACAACGGCAGTCCAAACGAGATCGAACATATTTCCCTCCTTGATTTAGAGAAAAGTAATGAAAATTCAGTCACCGATCCTTAATTGAGTATATCTTGAACCGTATCTTTTACGTCTTCTACTGCATTGCGAACTTGGCTTTCGACTTGTTTAGCTTTTCCAGCAACTTGATCTTGGCGGTTGCCAGTAGCTTTACCTATCGCTTCTTGAGCTTTGCCTTCAATGTTCTTTGTGACTGCTTTTGCCCTCCCTTTTAACTTCATCTGGTCTTTTATATCTTCTGCTGCGTTACGAGCCTGACTTTCGACTTGCTTGGCTTTTCCCATCATCTGATCTTTGGGATCGCCTGTCATGTTGCCAATCGCTTCTTGAGCTTTGCCTTCAATATTTTTCGTAACTGCCTTGGCTCGATTCATGCTTGCGATTTGAGTCTGCGATTGGGTGGGTAAAGTTGCAGCCCAACTATTTGTAGTTCCAAAATCAAAAGCTATAGTAATTGCCAGCATTATAGTTAAAATAATGGTGACAAAAAAGCGACGAATCTGTTGAAGTGACATCATTTTAACTCCCCAAAAGAATTTGATGAATCGATGATACATGGATGATGAACAACTACTGTCTAGATCCTTTCGAGAAAGATTTTTCTAGTCTTTGACGGCGTAAGTTTACCGAGGGAGAGATCTTCGACTTCTTTGAGAAGCTAGATATCTGGTAATATTGGGTTTATTTACGCCGCCTTGTCCTAGTGTTTCACCTGTCTCGAAAGAAACCATTTTTTGAGGAAGAGTTCCGATGAAAGCCTGGTTTCAATCATTTGTCTGAATGGCGGTTGCTGTGACAAACGACCTACTAATCAATGATTTTTTTGACTTCATCTTTCACATCTTCGATAGTGTGACGAACTTTTGCCTCTGCCTGTTTTTCCTTG
Source organism: Microcystis sp. M49636_WE2 (assembly GCF_030065375.1). Classification (NCBI taxonomy): domain Bacteria; kingdom Bacillati; phylum Cyanobacteriota; class Cyanophyceae; order Chroococcales; family Microcystaceae; genus Microcystis; species Microcystis sp. M49636_WE2. The sequence continues at coordinate 10,335 of NZ_JASJFG010000235.1, forward strand.
CCCTCTGCCTGAGCTTTGGGATCGCCAGTCAGATCTCCTACTGCTTCTTGAACTTTACCTTCGATATTTTTGGCGGTTGCCTCGGTTCTATCTTTTAAGCTCATGATGCTCTCCTTATTGAATTTGTTGGATTTGAGAACTGCTTACCTAAGTTGAGCTAACAATTCTGCTTCTGGTATTACTGTAACGGGTGGTTGTTTGATTTACTGTATGAATTGATTGAGTCTGTATGAATTGCTTGAATACGACACAAAATGTAACGATACCGTTTCTGCAAGCATAGAACTTACGCATTGACAAAAAGGCTTAAATGTGGGTGGTATAATTTTGTTAGTCTTAGATACAATTTCTCTCTCGACTCTTGACAAAACCCTCTCCGATTTGATTTCCTGACAGAAGGGCATCTCTTATAACAGAACAACTGATGAGAAACATTACGAAGCCAACAACTGCTCAATGTAATCTGGCTATTTACACCCTATTTTTGCTCGGCGAACCTAAATATATAAGCTGTGTTCGTTTGGCTCAAATTCTGGGCAATTTATCTCATGACAGTGTCAATCGTTTCTTGTGGCGAGAGAACTATACACCCAAGGATTTGTTGGATGAAGTGGCTCCTCAAATCGAACTTGAAGGAGGAACAATCAGTACAGACGATATGGTAATTGACAAGCCTTATAGTCACCCAGCTAAAGCTGAGTTAATCGATTACTTTTACTGGTGGTAAACACAAAAAAGTAGTCAAAGGTATTAACGTAGTTACCTGATATTATACCGATTGTAAAGGAAGGTCAGTTCCCGTTAATTATTGAATCGTTAATAAACAGGAGGGTCAGACAAAACATGAATATTTCTTAGAAATGTTGGACGAAGTAAAAGCTTGGGGATTGAAACCAGAGACAGTCACAGGAGATAGTTGGTATGCTGCCAAAGAAACCATGAATACTCTTAAAGACAAGGGCTTTCGGGGTTTGTTTGCTCCTCATCGAAAATTTGGGTCTGAAACCCCGCCGTTTTACGGCGGCTTTACTGTTAAATATTAGCACATTTACGAAATATATGCTAAAATGTGAGGTATGGAAAAAGCCTATTCTTACCGATTTTACCCGACACCAGAACAAGAGTCGCTATTGCGGCGCACATTGGGCTGTGTAAGATTAGTTTACAACAAAGCTCTCCACGAACGAACACAAGCTTGGCATGAAAGACAAGAAAGAGTAGGATATGCTCAAACTTCTTCAATGCTAACCGATTGGAAAAAGCAAGAAGAATTAGACTTTCTCAATGAGGTAAGCTGTGTACCTTTACAACAAGGGTTAAGACATTTACAAACAGCTTTTACCAATTTCTTTGCTGGTCGGACTAAGTATCCTAACTTTAAGAAAAAACATCAGGGAGCAAGTGCCGAATTTACCA
>NZ_JASJFG010000259.1:0-9227 GCF_030065375.1 Microcystis sp. M49636_WE2
CCAATGGAGAGCCGAACGATTTTTATCCGCATCAATCAATAAGGTGGGCGCTTTTTCTTGAAAATAGGCGGCCAAATGAATCGATGTGGTGGTTTTCCCGACCCCTCCCTTCAGTGCTACGACGGAAATAATCATGAACGGATCGAATAAGTGAGTATTTTCTAGTGTACTCCCAGACGGACTGAAAACCGTTTAAGTTTCCCCGCAGAAAGGCTATCAGTCGGGATTCTAGATTTTTGAGCGTGACTCTTTCGATATCATATCGATAACTTTTTACGGTTTAAGGCACACATCTATTATCTTGGCGAATATCCCAACTACCATCAACACGAAATAAAAATAAACAGCGTTTGTCGGGTGTACCGGCAGCCACTAAAGTAATTCTGCCTAACTGTCCCCAAGAACCCCCTAACCCCTCTCTTGTGTCGCCCCAACTAGCGCGATAAATTGTCCCTTGATTACCCGCCGGTCCGTTAACTCGGCGTAGGGTAGAATTATTAGTATCGATGCTAACGCCGCGAGTGATGGGAGTCCAATCGGTGACATTTTCACATTCGTCCCCCTGCACTTTGGCCACTTTAATCTGTTCGGTCTCACTTGCGGCCATGCACAAAGATATAGGGTGAGAACCTCCTCCTGTGGCTTGATAACGGGTATTTTTCCATTGTTGGGATATTTCAAAGGTGGCGATATTTAAGCGAATCCAAGCCATGAAACGATGATAAACAGAAAGGGCAATGGTTAAGAGAATTCCTAATAAAATTAGGGTAACTAACATCTCGACTTGAGTTAAGCCAGAGGTGGATTTTTGCCGATTAAAAAGCTGTAAATTGCGAAAAGTATTAGAAGAAAGGTCGAAGATATTCATAAGCCTCATCTTGCCTTTTTATTTTCAATAAATTATGGGATTAGAAAGGAGCAACAATTAATTTGCGCTAGGATAATCCACATAATTTACTGCTGTTATTACGGACAAAATTGACGGCGATCACAATTTTTCGTGATATAAGCAAAAATGAGCTAAATAAAAGCAATTTTGCAATTTTATGATCAATTCAGTTTATTTGCTCTGTTTATATAGCCAAATGTCCCGCTAACGAATAAATCCCAATTGTCGTCTAGCCTCGAATAATCCGATGGCCACACTAACGGAAAGATTTAAACTTCTCACCCCCGGTTCTGCCATGGGAATATAAACCGTGTCATCACATTGATTTAATAAATCTGCTGGAATACCGTCGGTTTCACTGCCAAAAAGTAGCCAATCTCCGCTTTGATAGCTGTATTCCAGATAACTACTGCTGCCGCGCACGGTAAACCCGATCGCCCTTCCGCCGCTCTTTTGTTGATATACACAAAAGTCATCGATTGTCAAGTGGTACATAAGTTTTACATAGGGCCAATAATCTAAGCCGGCCCGCTTCAGATAGCGATCGCTAATTTCAAAACCCAAAGGACCGACTAAATGCAATTCTGTCCTCGTTGCGGCGCAGGTACGGGCAATATTCCCCGTATTTGGCGGAATTTGCGGATTAATTAAAACCACTCGTAAAATCGCTTCAGTCATCAGTTATCAGTTATCGGTTATCAGTTATCAGTTATCAGTTATCAGTTATCAGTTATCAGTTCACTGTTCACAGCAAAAAACTCCCCACCTCTCAAGTCATAATTCATAATTTATAATTTATAATTCCCACCTCTCAATTCATAATTCATAATTTATAATTTATAATTCCCACCTCTCAATTCATAATTCATAATTTATAATTTATAATTCCCACCTCTCAATTCATAATTCATAATTTATAATTTATAATTCCCACTTCCCTTGGGTGAGGACTAACTATACTAGATTCTGCCCCACCCTAGTCAAACTTATTTTAAATTGGTATAACTATCCATACTCAACGGGACTAAATCGCCATGGATGGTCAAACCTAACAACATTGTTGCATTAGCGGGGATTAAATTGCCTGTAAGAGCGCAAATCTCATTTTTTCTAGCTGTAGCGTTAAATACTGCCCTTATATCGCCAGCACAAAACTGCGGTCGATAATCTCCTGATTTCTGTTGAACGAAATTCCATAGGACATCGCGAATGAGCGCTTGATAACCTTGATTGCCGGAAATCTCTTTCAGCTTGTCTTTGAGGACTCTTTCCAGACGAATGCTGGTGACTTCCATATCGGTAGTGGTGGTGCGTGTGATTGTCCGCATAATTTTTTCTCCCGAATACTAAACCTATTGGTGTTACAAGTGTAGTATAAGAAAGATACCTTTAACAAGCACAACCGGCGAAACCATCACCTCTGCTGCTCTTTTATTGTTACCTCTAAGGAAAAACCGCGTCTCGTCAGAATCCTATTTTGCTGTTAGAAAAAACATTGCTTATAGCCTATTTATTAAGAAAATTTTAGGTAGAGTGCGTTAGGCAATCTCTTGTTTTTAGGAAAAAAAATCAAGCTCTTGTTAAGGAACGGATATTTAATGAGTAAAACTTATTACATAAAGGACAAGAGAGGCATTTATTATCCCGATTTACTCTATTATTGGTCAAGTAACCCATCTTTAATTTCCCTTCTGATCTCATCTAAGTATTGGGAAGATTGCTGATAATTAGTATGATCTCTATCGTTTATTTCTACCCCTTCTGCTAATTGAAAATTTGATGTAGTTTTTAAATCGTTTATTTCTACCCCTTCTGCTAATTGAAAATTTGATGTAGTTTTTAAATCGATAATTTTAGGGATAGGCAGTTTGATAGGAATAGCTTTTGGATAGCTAAAATAGGTAGCAAAATCTAAGTAGCCTAGTTTTTCATCAATTACTATCCATTCTTGATCGATTAACTGCATTTTTGGTTCTTTGACACCAAAAGCATATAGAAAAGCTGCCGCATAAAAACCAGCATGGTAAAAGAAGTTATCTGTATTATGAGAACTACTGAAAGAGGTGGTCAGTGTAAAATCTCTTTGTCCAGTGCAAATACGATCAGAAAAAATGTCATCAATTGACTTTTTTAACACTTGATCAAACTGATAGGTTTCTTGCTGATTAAGTGCGGGGGGTATTTCATAGTTATAAAAACAAGTCAACCAAAATGTATTATTTTTGCCAGAAAACTCCAGTCCAGATTTTTCTAGAGTGAAAGGTATATTTTTCTCGTCTTCTAAATGTCTTCTAGAATCTGATACTTGTTGGTAAAAGCATCGATAACTAAATTCACCGTCTTTACCCCGATAATTAATTTTTCGGAGACGAATAGCATTGATTAATTTAATCCAGTCAGACTTCAGCATAAACGGCAATCGCATTGATTAAATAATTAACCATTATTATAGCAGTTATCTTAAGGGTGAGATAGGAAGTTTTGGTTTTGGGGAGCAGGTCGTCGGTCGTCCATAGCAAATTAGGTTATACTTCATCTTGATAAGAAACGCTGTCATATACCCAAACCCCTAGAAAAAAATCGCTATTGTTCCTCAGATTGACAATAACTCTAATTGTCTCCCCTGTAGGTCTTTAACCCCGATATTTTCTTGAGAATCTCTGGATAAATCTAAAACCTTAATCACCTCTTTTGCCACCGCTTTTACCACGGGAATAGCCACAGAATTGCCGAACTGTTTATAAGCTTGGACATCGCTAACAACAATCTGAAAACTATCGGGAAATCCCTGTAATCTTGCCCATTCTCTGGGGGTCATTCTGCGGACGAATAATTTATTTACCTCTCCCTTAATGCGAGTAACCGGAGTAAAATTAGTCAGTCTTTGATCGATAACTAAATTTCTTTCTTTTCCCATACCTCCCACCACAATAGCATTAGCGATACCATCGGGAGAAATAATCTCATAACCAAAACCATTACCTTTATTTTGGTGTCTGGCCCTGTGTTTAAACAAAGTTTCTAAATACTGATTAGAGAGATAATATTTAACGCTGACTTCCTTTTCTTCTAGGATATCTTTGAGACAAGTTTCTTGATGGGTTGGTTGGGGATAGGAAAAATGGTAAATATTTAAATCTTCTCGAAAACCGATGATAAAAATTCGGGGACGGTTTTGAGGAACCCCAAAATATCTGGCATTTAAAATCTGGGGACTAGGGACAAAATAATGCAAATCCTTTTCTAGTATATCTAAAATAGTTTTTAAAGTTTTACCTCGATCATGATGGACTAAACCCTGGACATTTTCTAAGATAAAAGCTTTCGGTTTCTTTTCGTGTAATATCCGGGCAACTTCAAAAAATAAGGTTCCGCGTGCATCTTCAAAACCGTGTTTTCTGCCGGCGATACTAAAGGCTTGACAGGGAAAACCGCCGCATAGTATATCATGATCGGGGACAGTTTTTACCTCTAATTTTCTGATGTCTTGATTATCGGGTAAATGACCATAGTTAGCCAAGTAAACCTTTTGGGAGTGAGGATCGATTTCCGAAGAAAAAACGCATTGACAACCGAGATTTTCTAGGGCGATTCTAAATCCTCCTATACCGGCAAATAAATCAATAAAAGTCCACATATTTTCTCTATTCTAAGCTTTTGTTTTGATCCCAGAGACGATATTAAACCAGCTATCTTAGATTTTAGTATAAATGCTCGCATCTTTTTCCTCGCCAAAAAAAATCGGGAGTAGAATTACTACTCCCGATAAGCTATGAACTTTAGACTTGCCAATTTATTGGAATATACTGGCAACCTTGGCGCTTACGTCGGGTTTAGTTTCAGCGTAGATATTTTGACGAGTAGCGGCGATTTCTCTGTAGGCTTGACGCACTTCCGAGTTAACTGCCACCGTTTTCACATCGTAGATACGGGTAGCTAGTTGGGGATAAAAACCGATAGCGACAATCAAAGCGAGGAAAGAGACAGCGATAAAGATTTCTCTGGGTTTAGCGTCAATATATTCTGATTCGTCAGGAAGGACACAGCTAGTACCGAAACAAACTGCCTGTTCGTTACTTTTGTTGGGGGTAATGTTAGTAATATCGCAGGAAGAACCATCTCCGTAGAAAACTTGACGGAGCATGGAGAGTAGATAAATCGGGGTGAGGATTAAACCAACGGAAGCGAGGAAGACAGTCACAACCCGGAAGGTTTGGCTATAAACGTCACTGCTAGTGACACCGATAAACACAGTAATTTCACTGGCAAAACCGCTCATTCCGGGTAACGCTAGGGAAGCCATGGCGCCAGCAGTAAAGAGAGCGAAGACTTTCGGCATCGCTTGAGCAATCCCACCCATCTCGTTTAAAGCTAAGGTATGGGTGCGGTCATAGGTGACACCAGCAAGGAAGAATAAGACGGCGGCAATTAAACCATGGGAGAGCATTTGTAACATAGCGCCGCTAATACCCACATCGGTGAAGGAAGCAATCCCTAAAAGGACGAATCCCATGTGTGAAACCGAGGAATAAGCGAGACGGCGTTTCATGTTTTGTTGACCGAAGGAAGCGAAAGCACCGTAGATAATATTAACGACACCGAGAATCGCTAGAATCGGGGCAAAGTAGATGTGTGCATCGGGTAGAAGCCCCATATTAAGACGGATTAAACCATAACCACCCATTTTGAGGAGAACACCAGCGAGAATCATCGATACAGGTGCAGAAGCTTCACCGTGAGCATCGGGGAGCCAAGTATGGAGGGGGAAGATGGCGAGTTTGACTCCGAAAGCGATTAATAAACCAGCGTAAAGGACTAATTCTAAAGCGAGGGGATAATCTTTAAATCCTAATTCCGCCATATCAAAGGTCATCGCGCCACCACCGTAAAGGGCCATGGCTAGACCGGCAACGAGGATGAAGATAGAAGCGGCGGCGGTGTAGAGTAGGAATTTAGTGGCGGCATAACGACGTTTTTGACCACCCCAGATGGAAACGAGTAGATAAACGGGAATTAACTCGATTTCCCACATTAAGAAGAATAATAATAAATCTTGGGCGACGAAAACACCAATCTGAGCGGCGTAGAGCAACAGCATCAGGAAGTAGAATAAACGGGGTTTGCGGTCCACTTGCCACGCGGCCAAGATAGAAAGGGTTGTCACCAATCCTGCTAATAAAACTAACGGTGCTGAGATACCATCCACTGACACCGCCCAACTTAAACCAATTTGGGGAACCCAATCGATTTTTTCTACTAATTGTAAGTTGGGGTTGCTTAAATCATATTTTTGTAAAAAGACGTAACACATTAATATAAAGTCTGCTAGTCCGACTCCAAGCGCGAACCAACGAACAGTTTTTCCTTCTTTGTCGGGGATTACAGGGATCAGGAAAGAGGCAAGCAAGGGGAGCAAAATGATGGCAGTGAGCCAGGGGAAGTTAGCCGTTAGCATGGCAGTAAGAAAAAATACCTATTTCGTTATGTGTTCATTTTATGCGACTTTGTAAAATTTTGTGAATATTTTTTGGCCTACCTTTACCATAGGCTTTTGTCTATAGTTGGCGCATCATCATCGATTAACCCAAATAAGCTTGTTTGACTCGCTCATCCTTGAGTAAATCCCCGGCTTTTCCCGCGATAGTCAAGCGTCCCGCTGCCAAAACATAGCCGCGATTGGCAGTTTCTAAGGCTAAATGGGCGTTTTGTTCCACTAACAGGATAGTTACTCCCGATTTATTTAATTTACGGATAATACTGAATATTTCTCGCACTATCTGCGGCGCTAGTCCTAAACTGGGTTCGTCTAGTAACAATAACTTGGGACGACTCATTAAAGCTCTGGCAATCGCAAGCATCTGCTGTTCCCCACCGCTTAGGGTTCCCGCTAACTGCTCTCGGCGCTCCGATAGTCGGGGAAAACGTTGCAACTGCTCTTCGATATCGCTTTTTACTCCTAGGCGATCGCTTCTCGTATACGCACCTAACTGCAAATTTGTCAAGACTGTTTGACGCGCTAAGATTCTTCTCCCTTCCGGACTATGGGCAATTCCCCGCTTAACGATTTCATGGGGCGGTAAATGGGTAATATCTTGACCTTGATAAATTATTCGCCCCGTCTTTGCCGTTAAAATCCGAGATATCGTCTTTAGAGTCGTCGTTTTTCCTGCTCCGTTCGCTCCAATCAGGGTGACAATTTCCCCTTCTTCTACCCTTAAGCTAACCTGCTGTAATGCCTTGATTCCGCCATAATTAACCGATAAATCGCTAATTTCCAACATAAACCCAGTCAAATCCCAATAGGATCACTATAGCAGTGATCAGTTATCAGTGATCAGTGACCAGTGACCAGTGACCAGTTATCAGTTATCAGTGATCAGTTAAGTAGGTGGGTGGAATTAAATATAAAATGAACGTAGGTTGGGTTGAAGCATGAAACCCAACGCCCGCATGGGTTACGCTACCGCTAACCCATCCTACAAATAATTGTGCCTACCTACTTACCAGTTACCAGTTACCAGTTACCACTGATCAGATGTGAGTTTTTGGTCAGTCCCGATGAAAAAATTTTCACCCCCACAGAGGAAAGAGGTTTCCTTCCCTACACCCCACACCCTACACCCTCTTTCAAGTCAGAGATAAGGAGGAAGTCTGAGCATTTGTACTAAATTTTCCCAGACACAAATTAACAGTGCTGTCTTTTCACTGCTTACTGTTTACTGATAACTGATAACTGATAACTGATAACTGTTTACTGATTATCTGCCTAAAACTTCCAAGACAACTGGGGCAACTCCCGATTGGAAGACACCGATAATCGCTGCCGCACCTCTGGAGAGATCGATGACGCGACCACCGCTAAACGGACCGCGATCGTTAATTCGCACCACCACCGAGCGCCCATTACGCAGATTAGTTACCCTAACCCTAGTGCCGAAAGGTAGATAGCGATGAGCGGCAGTTAAACCACTAGAGTTAAAAGTCTCACCACTAGCGGTGCGACGACCGTGGAAACCAGGACCATACCAAGAGGCCATTCCCTGTTTACGGGGGCGACTGCTGGTTTTTACCGCTTGGGTTGTTTTCGGCTTCTCTGCTGGTGTCACTGAGGCAGGATTGCTGGCCGGGGCCGGCTTGACTTGATTGGGTTGTGATTGGGGTTGTACCGTCGAAGGAATGGCCTCTTGGGTTCGGGGTGTAACGCTTGCAGGGACGGTATTTTCTTTGTCCACTAGGGACTCCAAAGTTTTTAGAATTTCGTTAACATTATCTTGAGCCGAACGTGATAATTTAATATCTGAATCAGATGTTCGACTATTAGAAAAAGCGGACAGAACGATTTGAGTAGTTGACTCGACCACAGTTTGACGATCTAGGCTAATATCCGTCAGGCTGTTGCTGTGTCCTGCTGTCTGGGAACAAATTATCGAGGCTGTAGTCCCCACTACGGTAAGGGCAGTTACAGCTTGTAGTTTGTTGATCAGTTGTTTATTCATAGACTTTCTTATTGTGCGTTAGCAAGTTCCCAATGCAAAGCTGAAGGAATTTGCTAACATTCCTTTTTGCTTGCAAAGCTAACTTGGTTGCGTTCTGTTCAACCGTATCACGGAAAATTGGTTGGTCATTACAAGAATTTATATCGTTATCGGGCAAGAGAATCAAAAATTTAAATAAAGGGTTGACCTGCACCAAAAACCAAGTTAAGATGGAAGGTTTTTAATTTTTTGTGTCCTAGAGGGGGGCAGGGTTAGAAAAACTTAGGGAATTAGTGAAATTTCGAGGGGGAATAATGCTAGTATTGACAAGGGTTTCAAGGATTATCAGCCCTCCCCGATTTCCCTCTATAGCAGCAGATAATGGTTAATAAAACTGTTTTCTTCGCTACAAAAAACTAGATTTTTAAGATCAATGTTAAATCAGACCAAGGATCAGAGATTAAAAATTATAATAGGGGCTTGACAAGCAACTAAAAATAAGCTGTTATTAGCCAAACTTAACTATAGAATCAGAAATGCTGATACAGGCTAATACTAAATCCTGTTTAAAAGGGATAGGAAATTATGAATTATGAATTATGAATTGGGGAGTAGGGAGTTTTTGGCTGTGAACAGTAAACAGTGAACTGAAAACCCGCATCTGATCACTGAATACTGAGGACCGACTCCTAACCCCACGAAAAGCTTTTTGCCGCAAACCCTATATAGGGCTTGCTGAATAAATCTAAAAACCTTGTTGGATAAGGCTTTTAGACTTTTTTGACCTCAAAAAGTGCCGACCATTGGAGGGATCGGGGGTAAAATTCAGGTACTTTTTCCCTGAAAATTAGGTAACTGACTAC
>NZ_JASJFG010000713.1:0-3153 GCF_030065375.1 Microcystis sp. M49636_WE2
CCGTCAATCCGGTGCTTACTGGAGTTGGGGCAATCGTCAGAAAAAAGAGGGTAAATCCTTTGTTCAAAGGGTTTCTCCTCAAGCTCGCGACGATGAAAGAGGGGCAAAAATGTGGGAATACAGCGCTAAATTAGTCGGATTAGCCTAATTTCCGATTTTGAGACTGAAAAGGGACACAAGGTAACTTGTGTCCTTGTGGAAACGGGGAGCACTGGGACAGGGAGCAACAGTCCATAACTGGGTTTTTAAAGTTTGATTGGCAGTTAATGATATTATTAAAAACGGATTTGGTATTAGGCTCTCTTGGATTTGGTGGGTAAAATGTATTCTAAGATACATTCCTCCTAGCGAGGGGCTAGACGAACCACAAAGACAGAAAGAACACAAAGATTGATCGATCATATTGTAAGTTAAACTTATCACACAGAACCTAGAAGAGCCATTGTCCAATTGACGAAACGCTCGGCAACCGTAAAGATAGCCTGATCTCTATGCTGTTGCCAGATTTTGTTTAGCTTTCCCGTTTTTTGACTAGAATGACACCGCAACCGATCACCAGCAATCCTGCGAGGGTTGAGGGTTCGGGTACAGTTTCCACGCTAAAGGCGAGAAATTGAGTAAATTGGAGCTGGGTAAAGTTATTGTCGCTGACGAGAATTATTGATCGCTTGCCGTTCGGTAAATCGGGGCCGAAGGTAATCCCCTCCACGTTATCGATGGGGATATTTAACGAGGTCAGATCGAATAATAGGGTTTTCTGGGCGGCCACGATACCCGAAACCCCATTAATACTGGGAAAGGCACTAATATCGGTGGCCCCCTCCAGGGAAACCTCGTAGATTTTCACAGTATAGCCCGTATTCCCCGGTGTTCCCGTCGTTATAGAGAAAGAACGTTCTAGGGAGAGAAAGCGTTGGCCACTATTATCAAGTGCCAGTAAATCGACGAGTCCGTTGACATCGACTTGGCTTGGAATAATCGGGGGAAGGGCGATTGGATCGGTATTGTAGAGGAATTGAGCGATCGGCTGTCCATTAGCGAGATTGTACTGCAATATCCGCGAGGGAGAACCGTTCGTTGGCGTCGCGGCCGGCCCATCCTGCACAAGCGCGTTCTCGGAGGCCGTGAACAGGAATCGCTGATCTGGGGTGGTGGTCAGACTTTCTAGAGCCAGATTATTGCGAACCCCGCTTGTGGTGGGAATCGGGTTCGGCGCGGGGATAAACTGGTTTGGAATCGGTAAAGTATCGTTCTGTTGACCGTTGGCCAGCGCGAATCGATTGACAAAGGGATCGAGAATCTGATTGTTAGAGACCTCCCCTTCGGAGGAAATATACAGATTAGAACCCACGAGCGCGATCCCTTCTGGATCGAGACTCAGCGCGGGGAAAGTTTGCCCGTTAGTCTGTAAAAGTGGGGTAACACCGGTAAAGGTAACGCCGCTATTCGTCCCATTAACATTAAATAGCATCGGATTGATCGTTGCGGTGTAGAAACGCGCCGGGCCGTTCTGAGAGCGATCGTCCGAGATGATGTAAAAGTTATTAGCCGCCGGATCGTAGGTAATGCCCGATAATCCCCCGACCGGAACGGAGACACCGTTCACGGTTCCCGCTGGGCCTGAGGGAATAAACCCCGTGGGAACAATCGATTGACCGAGAAATTGTAAATTTAAAGGCGAAGCTTGAACCGACGAGGTAGCGAGGAAACCGACCGTTATGGTTCCAGCGATCCCGATGAAAAAACGAGAGGGGGATTTCATGATTTCTATCCAAAAAAACATTAGAACTCTTGCAAATTAATTATATGTTACAATCGTGTGTTAACTAATTTTTTTGGGAAAATTAGTTGTTTAGTACATTTGCGCTAAATGAAAGCCTGAAGTTTAACTTTTAACCCAAAAATATTTAGATATGCTTTAATCTCTTCGGGTCTAATTCCCCGCCGCTCGCAGGGTATAATAGAAAAATGAGTGAATACATCCATAAGAGCCATAATGTAAGTGTTTTGCTATATATCGTAAAGCCGTTTTCGACAAACAGGTAGATAGCTTGTTGAAAGAAGTCTGTCTGAAGATGGAAAAACGATAGGAGATCAAGTTTGTAGAAATTGGGCTGTTCTCGACTTTGTGTGATAATTTTTGCTCATGAAATCGTGAAATGTTTACTGGGAAAAACTTTGAGGACTATTTTGTTAAATAAACTATCAGTATACTGAGAGGGGGACAAGCACGGGGTTTATGTCTCTTTGTTATAATTCAAAGGCTAGGCTATAATAACTCTTCATAAACACCGATAATTTTAGTCAAAGACCTAAAAAAGGAAGATCATTATTGTGAGAGCGTGTAATTAGTATAATTAAAGTAAAAATCATTCCAATGTAGCCATGATTAAAAATATTAATGTAACTGAACTTAAACCTGAACAAATTCAGCAGATACAGGTACTTATGGCCGCATTTAAAGCTCAAAATCAACTCAATAAAAGTGAAACTGAAATTGATATGATTGAATACCTGTTGTCAAATCCTATAGAGGTTGATAATTTAGAATTTATGAAACGAGAAGAAATTTATGACAGAACTTAAAAGTCATATTTGTTTTGTTGAGTCTAATATTTAGCTTTATGCTTTTTCCACTGATAAAAAAGAAGAAAGTAAAAGAATATTGGCAAAACAATTAATTAAAGAAAAGTCCATCATTATCAGTACCCAAATAATTAATGAGGTTTCTTGTAATTTACTTAAAAAGCATAAGCTTGATGAAAAACAACTGTTTAAATTAATTGTTTCCTTTTATAGCAAATATCAAGTTATCTCATTTAATCTTGATATTTTTGAATCTGCATCTAATCTGATAATTCAATACCATCTATCATTTTGGGATAGTTTAGTGATTGCTTGCGCTTTATTTTATGATGCAAATATTTTGTATTCAGAAGATATGCAAGATGGTTTAATTATTAATAAAAAATTCACTATTATTAATCCCTTTAAGCAATAAAATTATTTTACTGGTTAATGATGCTATTTTCAGCATTTCTAAAACCAGTCCTAACGGTACAGTTGTCGGCACAATTAACGCCACTGATGCCGATAACAACCCCTTAACCTACAATATCACCGCAGGTAATCCTAACCTCGATGGCGACGGTA
>NZ_JASJFG010000088.1:0-8690 GCF_030065375.1 Microcystis sp. M49636_WE2
GCGATAATCTTAATCAGGTTTATGTAATTTCTAATTGATGCTACAGCCCGATTAATCTCCGACATGAAACGATTAAAAATATCTCCTATTTTACTTTTTACATAATAATCTATATCCACTTCTAGCAGCAGAATAACTGAATCAATTCGCATATCTTTTGCCATAATCAAAGACAAGTAAGTTCCTAAAAAATTACTGACAAAATTGGTAATGTGCTTGAGAATTAAAATCAATAATATCGCCGCAAACATCCAGAAAAAACGAGTATCGACCGAGAAAAACTCGAAAACTGAGAGCAGCTTTTTGATAATTTGGGGGGCAGTTTTTAAGATATCATTTTCGGGATTAATAAAAGAAATTAGTAAGGGGATAACTAAAATAGCTCCTACCCCATTAAATATGGTACTGGCAAAGCCGATAACAATACTGGAAACCACTAATATCCAGTGTTTCAGCGTATATTTAAGGAGAATTTGCTTAGGATTCATCGCTATAAGTAATAAAGTAAATAGTCAACGGTCAATTATCCTACTCGCTAGACTCTAATATTTCCCTTCCAGAGAAGTAATTATGCCAGAGAGAGTTGTCGCCATGGCGGTGGTACTGTAGGAGGCGATACAGCGCTCTCTCGCTTTTAGTCCTCGTGCATTAGCCGAGTCGAGATCTTTAAAAACTTCGCTAATCATGACAGCTAGTTGCTCTGGCGATCGAGGTTCGACTAAATAGCCAATATCAGCTAAAATTTCGGGAATATCTGCCACTTTAGTGGAAATAATCGGTTTAGCCATCGCCATACCATCGGTGAGTTTAATCGGAAATTGGGCGTTAGCCGTAGCTTCATCCCTCTGGGGAACGATAATAGCATGGGCAGCGGCAATAACTTCCGGCATTCGCTCGAGCGGTTGAGCAGGTAAATGAATTAACCAAGGTTGACCTTTTTCTAGCAAACTATCCAGATAACCATCCCCGATTTGGCGACCTCCCACCACCACCAATTTAAAATCAGGATCACCAATTTGATCTAAAGCGATTAAGACATCTTCTAAACCTTTGTGGGGTCTAGCTGTACCAGGGAACATTAAGACTTTATAGGCAGATAAACCGTATTTTTGACGACAAGCAACGGGATCGTAGAGATTGGGATCGAAAAGTTGCGTATCCTTGCCATTCGGTAAATAAATCCCCCCATAACGCTTTTGCAAAAATTGATTATTAACCGTCACCGCATCGGCGCGGTTAATTAAATTTTCCAGCCAACGCAGATAGAGAGGGTGATTCGGGTCCCTAAGCGCACCATTTTTTTTGAGGATATCCCTAGCTAATTGTCGAGGATGAGGACGATAGGACCATCGATCGCCACCAAACCAACTCATTTCCCAATCGTCAATATCAAGAATTAGGGGACGTGGGGAAAAAAAACGTTTCAGTAAACCGATGCCGAAACTGGTGGGACGGGGTTTAACCGCATAAATAATCTCTCCGGAGAGGCGATCGAGTAAAGTTTTGATCTGGCCAAAAAACTGGGGATAATTATTGCCTTTGACCGATACCACAGGTAAATTCTGCGGTGGGGTTGGATAGATTTCCCAGCCAAAAATCGGGCCATAGATCGTCACCTGACAGTTTAGCTGTTGCAAGACTTGAGCAATCAAATAGACTCGCGTGCCACCACCACCGGATAAATCTGGTGCTAAAACAGAGATTTTTTTGTTCACGATCGCCGCTCAATCCAGATTATCTAGCACGATAGGAGAATGTTAATCGATGTTAACGTTCTTGTCAATCTTAGGCGAACTTAACATTAATACCCCCAGAGATAGACTAGACAAAGAAAATTAACATATACATTGCCGAGACGACTAACTGAGTAAACATCACTGGTAAACCGTAGCGTAGAAAGGTATGAAAGCTAATTTTGCCCCCGTGTTGTTCGGCGATGCCAGCGGCGACAATATTAGAAGAAGCCCCCACTAAAGTACCATTACCCCCTAGGGTGGCTCCATACATCATCGCATAGAAAAGCGGTAAAACGGACGGGGGAAAAGAACCGGCATAATCGGGAGAAAGAACCTCCGTCCCGACTAAATTAACATTAACCAGGTACTGTTTCAGTAGTGGAACCATGGCCACCACTAGGGGAATATTCGGAACGACACTGGAAACAAGTCCGACAAAAAACAGCAAAACTAGAGAACCTAAAAAGATATTTTGGCCTAAAATTATCGCCAGAAGTCCCGATAAACTATTAACTACGCCAGTTTTTTCTAAGCCGCCAATTAGGACAAAAATTGACATAAAAAATAATAGGGTACTCCAGTCCACATCTCGGAGAATATTATGCACCGTATCGATTTTCGATTGCTGGGCTAAAAGTAGGGCTAAAGCTGCCCCCATCAAAGCAACAGCCGCCGGAGCAAGGGGTACAGGAAAAGATTCACCGACGACGAATAAAAATAAGACCAAAAAGACGATAATTCCCCCCACCGCTAAGACGCGAGGATGATTAATTTTCGGATGGGGTAAGTCTTCTAAATGCTCGAATTTTGTCCGCCAGATCGTGGGAAATAACCAAGGTAACATAACCAGAATGGTAATCACTGCCAAGGCACCACCTAAACTCAAACGCTGTAGGTATTCCATGAAGGTGATATTAATAGAATCACCGACGATATAAGTAGCGGGATCACCAACAATCGTTAATAACCCGGAACTGTTGGCCACGAAAACCATCAGGATTAAGAGCGGCACAAAATCCACGCCTATATCTTGAGCTAAGGGAGGAATTAGCGGGGCTAATAACATCACCGTGGTAGCGTTGGGTAACACCGCACAGATTGGGGTAGTAATGGCGACAATTCCTATTAGTAATAATTTGCCCTGTCCCTTTGCTAAAAGCACCATTTGTGCTGCTAAATAATCAAAAATTTTCGTTGGTTCAAAGGCTCTCACTAACACCATTACCCCAAAAAATAGGGCAAGAGTGGCATAACTGCGACTGATATAACCCACCGCTTCCTGGAGAGTCATGATATGGGTAAAAACTAAGATTAAAGCCCCCAGTAAAGCCGCTACGGTAATATGAAGCCACTCGAACATAATAACAACAATGACTGCAATAAAAGTCATCGCAGCAATCCACATTGGTAAAGATTCCAGCATTTTTGATCCTGTTTTTACTCTTGGTTTCTCAATAGGACTAAAAGTTTGCCCGAAAAATGTACAGCAAACTCATAGAAAATATGGTTATCTACGGAAAATCTTAAAATTGTTGTGATCGGTAATCTGACATGAGAATCTCCATAAACAATGTCTCCTGTAAGTTATGACTATCAAGTAGTACCAGCGACATAACTGAACCGATCAAGACATTACTAGGAATGTAGTGATGTTTCAGTCTTCCCCCCCACGCCGACGAAGTTAGCTGACGGGCTAGGATAGAGAGATATCCTTTTCTAGGCTAAAAAATCTAGAAATACGCCCCAAATGTGGTTCCTCCGCTCCGAATTTGTCTAGCTAATATCTAGCATAGAAACTTGGATTAGGCTGACTTACTCTGTTTAGTGATCCACCATAGCATACTAACCCAAAAAAAACGATATAGCCCTATACCAGACCTATCCTGTCGGTTATCCCCCGGGTTGCTAGGATAGAACAGTGATAAGCTAATAGCTAACGACTGACCGCCATAGCAGCTACAACAGAAATTTCGATGAATAGAAGACCTCGTTATACTCCTCCTCGATCGCGTGATCGTGATTATGAACGCTCCTATGGCGATGACTCCCGCGCTTCGTCCCCCGGAGGCCTATTGGCAAAATTAAACTATGCCATGATCGCCTTGATTGGTGGTATTTTTGTACTAGGAGTGGGTCTCGGTCTGGTATTCAGTTCTACTGCCAATTTTAGCCCCGAAAACGTCGCTTCCCGGGAAGTAATCGATCGCAGCGCCCCCAATGCGGAATTATGCGTGCAATTTGGGGCCAGTGCCATTGTCACCGATTTGCGGGTTTATGTCACCCTTAACCCCTTTAATGTTTTTGTTACCCAACCGGTTATGCAACCCGGTTGCGTTTTGCGACGCAATAACTGGTCAATTTTAGAACAACAAAAATTAGTCGATGGACAGCAGGTACAAAGTTGTAAAAACCGGATGAATACTTTTGGTTATACCGGCCCCTTGGAAGGCAAACCGAAAATCGATTGTATCTTCCAAAATGAAGCCGGTGGTAATCTTTTTGTTAATCCCGCCGGCGCTGTTGGTCCCAGACCAGATACAGATAAATTCTAAACCAGAAAATAAGTAGGTAGGCGTTAAAAATTATCAGACACCCCCCTTATCAAGGGGGGCAGGGGGGATCCCCCCGCCTATCGGCACCCCCCTTATCAAGGGGGGCAGGGGAGATCCCCCCGCCTATCGGCACCCCCCTTATCAAGGGGGGCAGGGGGGATCGAACCTAAAATCCATTTTTAATTTAATTATAACCAGCTACTTATCTTTCTCCTGACTACTGACTCCTAATCAACCGGAACAATTTTTGATTTTTACAAGAGGTCTAATGACTTAGCCATTGGGCCGTAGTCACCACAAAAATTCCGCCGGCTTTTTTTAAAAAAGGCTGAATTTTATCGATTAGACGACCGAGTTGTTCGTCACTATTACAAACGGTCATAATGTAGTTACCACTGTAATCACAATCCAAGTCATCACAGGATAAACCTCGATCGCCTTTTCCCGAAGTATTGCCAAAGACGGTATAACCGGAAACTCCGACAACATCAAGAACGCTTAAGGTTTCTTCCAGAAAAGCATGACTAACAATTATGTCCACTTTTTTGACAGTTTGTAGGGAAGGATGCGGGGATTCAAGCATGGTAGTTAAGTAAAAAAGGTACAAGTGAAAGAGAAAACTTTTGACAGGAATTATTTAAAAACCGCTGGGCTTTTTAGACTCCACAGCCAATGATTTTGATCATCTCTAGGTACAGAGGAATACCGATGATGATATTGAAAGGAAAAGTTAAAGCCAAGGCCATAGAAACGTATAAACTAGGATTCGCTTCGGGAACAGTCATTCTCATGGCCGCAGGAACAGCAATATAAGAGGCACTGGCACACAAAACAGCGAATAATAAAGCATTGCCCTGTTCAAATCCGAGAACCTTAGCGATGAGGATGCCCACCATAGCATTGATGACGGGAATAAATACCGAGAAACCGATGAGAAAAGGACCAGTGTTGCCTAATTCTCGAATTCTTTTCGCCGCCACTAATCCCATATCAAGGAGAAAGAAAGTTAAAGCACCATAAAAAATCCCTTGGGTGAAAGGTTCTAATTTTTCCCAGCCTTTTTCCCCCGTCAGCATACCAATAATAACACTACCGACTAAGAGAAATACCGAGCCATTTAAAAAGGCTTCATGTAGAACCTTTGACCAAGAAAATGCTTCTTCTTCGCCATTTTTCTCTTTAAAGACTCGCACCAGGATTAAACCCACTACAATCGCTGGCGATTCCATTAAAGCTAAGGCCGCTACCATGTGACCGCCATAGGAAATATGCAGTTTTTCTAAAAAAGAACTGGCGGTGATGAAAGTAACGGCACTAATGGAACCATAGGCGGCTGCAATCGCTGCTGCATTGGCACTATCGAGTTTAATTTTCAGGATAAAGAAAGTGTAAATGGGAACGATGCAAGCCATAACCACAGAGGCAATCAAAGTTAAAGCGATTTGGTTATTGATGCCACTTTCCGCTAGTTCATAGCCTCCCTTGAAACCAATCGCCATCAAAAGATAGAGAGAAAAGAGTTTAGGCAGTGGTTGGGGAATCTCTAGGTCGGATTTAAAAAATACTGCCAGCATTCCTAAGAAAAAGAACAAAACCGGCGGATTGAGAATATTGAACAGGATTAAGCTGCCATCCATAGGTTTGCGTACATTGAGTTATTCCAATCTATACTATTCAATTTTGAGAATACTGGCAAAATGTTAAGAACCAGATTAAAACGCTTAACGATGGCCGCCAAAAAAAATTAAGATGGGTGATGTTTCAGTGATCAGCTTCTCAAGGCAAGAGCCAACAGTCAAGAGGCAAAAGACAGAATCTGGCAATTCTCCTACCTAAAAAGAAGGTTAGAAACTAAGTACCTCAAAGCTTTTAACTTAACCAATTAGGTTTTAGATTCGGCCTTTGTTATCTTGAAACCGTCAGCCGTCAGCTTTTTCTACCCTCCCCCTTCTCCCCACTTGATAATTCAGGTTCTTCGGTTTGTGTTATGCAATGGACGGGGGTTATAAGGGATGAAACCCTTATAGAAACAGACATTACCGCAATTTTTGTCAATTGTTTGCGATCTGGAGCGAACTAATCAATTAAATCTCTTGCCAGATAAGGATTTAGTCGATTTATGCCCCCATATCGAACCATACCAAGTAACGAAGAACCATAATTCATAATTCATAATTCATAATTCATAATTCTCCCATTCCCGATCAATGGCAAAAATACAGCTTAAAACCCCAAAATCAGAGCATCTTGCCGCCATGGTGTCTCTTGATCGCAGCAGTCTCGGCGGTATTTGGACCCTATCCGGTTATGAACGGGAATTAAACAGCCCCAACAGTGAATTATTAATTCTTAACTTGGACCAGAAGGACGAAACCCTAATCGGATTGGCTTGTTTTTGGGCAATTCTCGAAGAAGCGCATATTACCCTCCTGGCAATTTATCCCGACTATCAAAGACAAGGATTAGGAAAACTGCTTCTCTACAAACTTCTTGAAAAGGCTGTACAAAGACAACTGGAAAGGGCTACGCTAGAGGTGAGGGTGTCGAACCAGTCAGCGATCGCACTCTACGAGCATTTTGGCTTCCGCGTCGCTGGAGAGCGGAAAAATTATTATTCGCAAACTGGCGAATCGGCCCTAATTTTCTGGCGCAACGATCTACAAACGGCCGCTTTTCAGGAACAATTAAACAAGTGGCGACAAGAAATCCTCTCAAGACTGGCGCAGGGAGAGTGGCAATTAGAGGAAGAAACCAGAGCCAAAATAGATACCATGGGGATGTCAAGATTACCTACAAGCTTAAATCAGGTCGAGGTTAGGGAAAAATGAGGATTTTAGTGTTGGCGTGGGAATTTCCACCGCGATTAGTGGGCGGTATCGCCCGTCATGTCGCTGAACTCTATCCCGAAATCGTCAAACTCGGTCATGAAGTCCATTTAATCACGATCGAATTCGGTCAGGCCCCCAGTTATGAACTGGTGGAAGGTATTCACATCCACCGCGTCCCCGTACCCCCCGGCAATGACTTTTTCCATTGGGTGGTCAACATGAATAACAGCATGGGACAACAAGGCGGCAAAATAATCGCCGAATACGGAAAATTTGACCTTGTTCATGCTCACGATTGGTTAGTAGGGGATGCAGCCATCGCCCTGAAACATCTCTTTAAAATACCCCTGATTGCCACTATTCACGCCACGGAATACGGACGTTATAACGGACTGCACACCGACACCCAACGCTATATCGGCAGCAAAGAGGGAACCCTCGTCTATAATGCTTGGCGCGTTATCGTCTGTACCGGCTATATGCGTCATGAAGTCCATCGGGCCTTGGGCGCACCCTGGGATAAAATCGATGTGGTTTATAACGGTATTCGGGCCGAGAAAAAGCAAAGAGACCCTAACTTTGATTACCGAGCTTTTCGTCGTCAATATGCCGAAGATCACGAAAAAATCGTCTATTACGTCGGGCGTATGACCTTTGAAAAGGGGGTTTCGGTGTTACTCAACGCTGCCCCAAAAGTCCTGGCCCAGACCGAGGGTCAAACTAAATTTGTCATTATCGGTGGCGGCAATACCGACAAACTCAAGCAACAGGCCTGGCATCTCGGTATCTGGCATCATTGTTATTTTACGGGCTTTATGTCCGATGAAAACCTCGATCGCTTCCAAACTGTGGCCGATTGTGCCGTTTTTCCCAGTCTTTACGAACCTTTTGGCATTGTCGCCCTGGAAAGTTTCGCCGCTAGGGTTCCCGTGGTAGTTTCCGATACCTGCGGTTTTCCCGAAGTTGTCCGTCATGGCCAAACGGGAATTGTCACCCGCGTCAATAATCCTGATTCCCTCGCTTGGGGCATTTTAGAGGTTTTAAATAATCCCGAATACGCTCAAAAATTAGTTAATAACGCCTACCAAGACCTAGAAAAACGCTTTCATTGGGCGAATTTAGCCCGTCAAACCGAGACAGTATATGGTTTGGTCGTCCAAGAACGACAACTGGTAGAATGGCGTTAATCAGGGAGCGGTTTTTTAGCCGTCAGCCGTCAGTATTACGGGTCAGTTTATACCCTAAAATAACAAAGGCACAACTTAACTTCTCCAACTATGACTATGAAAGCAGCTGAAATTATGACCACGGAGGTGGCCAAGATTAAAGGTTCTGAAACCGTTGCCAAAGCGGTACAATTGATGAGAGAAAAGAACATTAGAACTCTCATTGTTGATCGTCGTCACGATGAAGATGCTTACGGAATTATCACCGAAACCGATATTGTCTATAAAGTCGTCGCTTTCGGTCAAGATCCGCAAAAAGTGCGCGTCTATGAAGTGATGAGCAAACCCTGCATCGTGATTAATCCCGACCTCGGGGTTGAATATGTGGCCCGCTTATTTGCTAATACC
>NZ_JASJFG010000367.1:0-1358 GCF_030065375.1 Microcystis sp. M49636_WE2
ATCGATTATCAGAAGCGGCTAATTTATATCAAGTATGTTTTAACTCACGCTGAATACGATAAGGAGCAATGGAAAAATGACCCTTACTTTTAATCCAGAAAAATACAAAGAATTACTAGCTCGCCATTTACCTAAAGTTATTAAAACAGAGGCAGAAAATGAAAAAGCTTTGGCTATTGTGGAAGAATTAATGCACCGTCAGCAGCGAACTCCCGAAGAAGATGAACTTTATGAGCTTCTAATTTTTTTAATTGGGAATTTTGAAAAAAGCTTTTATCTACAGGAATCAACCACACCTCATTCTATGTTATTGTTTTTGATGGAACAGCAAGGCGTTAATAAGAAAGACATAGCCAGAATCCTTGGCTCTGACAAAATTGCCTCTAGTTTAATTGAAGGAAAAGGGTCAATTACCCAAGAACAGGCGAAATTATTAGGACATTTCTTTAATGTAGATTATAGTTTGTTGATGTAGATACGATCCCCTCTAGCTTTTTGGTTGAGTTGAGCGCTTTAATATTTAGGAGAAAACTGCTCGATTCAATAATTTGAGCCAAAACCCAATATTTTTAAAGACATCGGTGCAGTTTCCCGCAAGCGTCGCTCATTTTTGATAGACAAAAGTTATTGCTGTCACCCCAAACACAAGTTTACTGTCCCACCCGCCAAATTTTGATAGTTTTGTCACCACTCCCACTAGCTAAATAGCGGCCATCGGGACTATATGCTACTGAGAAAACTGTCTCAGAATGACCGGTAAGGGTACGCAATTCGTTTCCCGTTGCTACCTCCCAAATTTTGATAGTTTTGTCCTGACTCCCACTAGCTAAATAGCGGCCATCGGGACTATATACTACTGACATAACCTCGCGAGAATGACCAGTAAGGGTAGGCAATTCTTTTCCCGTTGCTACCTCCCAAATTTTGATAGTTTTGTCAGAACTACCACTAGCTAAATAGCGGCCATCGGGACTATATACCACTGACAAAACCACACTAGAATGACCAGTAAAGGTAGGCAGTTCTTTTCCCGTTGCTACCTCCCAAATTTTGATAGTTTTGTCACCATTCCCACTAGCTAAATAGCGGCCATCGGGACTATATGCTACTGACCAAACCCAGCCAGAATAACCAGCAAGAGTACGCAATTCTGTTCCCGTTACTACATCCCAAACTTTGATAGTTTTGTCCCAACTACCACTAGCTAAATAGCGGCCATCGGGACTATATACTACTGACCTAACCCTGTCAGAATGACCAGTAAGGGTACGCAATTCTTTTCCCTTTGCTACCTCCCAAATTTTGATAGTTTTGTCAGCACTCCCACTAGCTAAATAGCGGCCATCGGGACTATATAC
>NZ_JASJFG010000708.1:0-5359 GCF_030065375.1 Microcystis sp. M49636_WE2
CCACGGGACGGCGATCGCTATCGGGACGGTCTTTAAAATAGGCTGGCTTGAAATCAAGGTCTTGTTTAACTTTTAAATCCGTGCGAGAGGCGATCGCTTTCCACTGGGCCTGGGTGATGGGGTATTTACCCATAAAGAAGGATGGGACAGTTACTTCATGTTGTGGTCTTTCCCCTCCAAATCCTTCCCAATTAAATTTTTTAACCAGTTTTTCGATTTCCTCATCTTCCGTTCCCATCAGGAATGTTCCCCCCGGGATGGCGACCATTTCTAAGGTGATGCCGTTGCCCAAATCTTCGCTGAAATATTGGGACTGCTTCGACTCTTTTTTGATTTGCTCACCCTTCGCATTTACTCG
Source organism: Microcystis sp. M49636_WE2 (assembly GCF_030065375.1). NCBI lineage: Bacteria > Bacillati > Cyanobacteriota > Cyanophyceae > Chroococcales > Microcystaceae > Microcystis > Microcystis sp. M49636_WE2. The sequence continues at coordinate 359 of NZ_JASJFG010000708.1, forward strand.
CACGATCTCAAAGTTAAATACTGATAACGGTGGCGTGACGATTACCGGTTGTTTTGGTTCTTCTGGTTCAGGATTGAATTGATAGGTAATTGCTCTTTCTAGTTGCTCAAATCCGTCTTCTTCCCAATAATCAAGCCGGTGAATATCTCGCAGCTTCAAGCTAACTTCTGCAAGTCGCAGATCAGGAATTTCGCATTCTTCTAACCTCATGGGAATAAAAAAAATTGTCCCCTGTGGCATCTCTCCCAAGGTATCAAGTGCAATCCTCAACTCCCGTTGGATGTATCCCTGTTTATTAGCCGATTTCGCTGACAGACAGGCGAGAAAAATCTGACTAGCTTTAATCGCTTTCGGAATTTCATCTCGCCAGTTTTGGCCCGGAATCAGGTCTTTTTTATCCAACCAAGGTTTATATCCCGCTTGCTTAAGGCGGTCATACAGTGCCAAAACTGCTGGTTTGTCCTCACTAGCGTGAGCTAGGAAAATTTGGATCTCTGACTTTTTCATAACTTTTTCTTATGACCACAAGTAGGGGAGAGCCAGATTAACTGGCAGAAAATCTCTAAATAGGGCTTGCTGAAAAAGTACGGGCGAAGCATTCGGATAGAAAATCTCCAGTTTCACCGATAGGTTATTGCCCGAATGCTTCGCCCCTACAGGACGCGGGCCGATGAAGACGCAAGGTTTTGAAGGACGATTCTCTCAAAATCTGGCACCTGTTTCAAGAGAAGAGCCACAAAACCCTTACCTTGCCTACATTTCACATTTATTCAGCCAACCCTAAATAAACCATTTAATTGATTATTACTCATTCTTAATTCTCCTGTCTCCTGTCTCCTAACGACCGGCTCCACCAACAAACTTTTTCAGCAAACCCTAGTTAATTATTTTTAGCTAGTTGACTAACAACCCATGCTCTTAAATTCTTTTCTGCCCTCACTTCATCCTCTTTAGCAGTGGCTAGAAATTCATAGAGTTTAGTTTTGGGAACTAGGGGAAAAGTGGGACTAAATTCTTCTTCCTGATAAACCTCCTTTTTTAACCGATAAATGCGCCAGATTTGTCCATTAAAACGCCATAATTCCGGCACTCCCAAACGGGCATAAAGTGCTAATTTATTAATATCCGTATGGGTTATATCCACTTCCACCACTAAATCTGGGGGCGGATCTTCAGTTAAATTAATTCTTTTTCCTAGCACTTTAGCTTGATTTTGAATATAGTAGGCATTGTCAGGTTCTGCTCCTCGCTCTAAATCTTCCCTAGCTAGAGTTGTGGAACCCATACTTTTAATTTTTAAACCCAATTCTACCACCAAAATCCGAATAAATAATCCGATTAATTCTCGGTAAAACTCGTGTTCTTCTAGGGTCATAGTAATCTCTAAAGTACCACGATCATAAAATAAATGGGCGCGATTATTTTCCCCTACGGCCTGTAAAATTTGCTGATAGGATAACCAACTGAGATGATTAAAAACTACCCGTTTTTCGCCCCTAATTTGCTCAGTATTTAACTCCAGAGGAACTGTCACCATAATTACCTCAACTCTCAGCTAGTTGACTGACAACCCATGCTCTTAAATTCTTTTCTGCTTTAACTTCATCCTCTTGAGCAGTGGCTAAAAATTCATAGAGTTTAGTTTTGGGAACTAGGGGAAAAGTCGGACTAAATTCTTCTTCCTGATAAACCCCCTTTTCTAACCGATAAATGCGCCAGATTTCTCCATTAAAACGCCATAATTCCGGCACTCCCAAACGGGCATAAAGTGCTAATTTATTAATATCCGTGTGGGTTATATCCACTTCCACCACTAAATCTGGGGGCGGATCTTCAGTTAAATTAATTCTTTTTCCTAGCACTTTAGCTTGATTTTGAATATAGTAAGCATTATCCGGTTCTGCTCCTCGTTCTAAATCTTCCCTAGCTAGAGTTGTGGAACCCAGACTTTTAATTTTTAAACCCAATTCGGACACCAAAAAATAGATAAAACGTCCAATTAATTCTCGGTAAAACTCGTGTTCTTCTAGGGGCATAGTAATCTCTAAAGTGCCACGATCATAAAATAAATGGGCGCGATTATTTTCCCCTAGGGCTTGTAAAATTTGCCGATAGGATAACCAACTGAGATGATTAAAAACTACCCGTTTTTCGCCCCTAATTTGCTCAGTATTTAACTCCAGAGGAACTGTCACCATAACTGCCCCGAAAAGCGAAATTTATGCCCAAAAAAGGGGGTTGATTCACCCCCTTATTATCTTATTAAACCAGTGCTGGAACCTGGGGCCAACGCCCGATCGTCTTACCAATGACCGCTAACTCCTGAGTTAACTGGTCGAACCGGTCGGGAGTCAAGGATTGCGGCCCATCAGATAGGGCCTTGGCCGGGTTAGGATGCACCTCGATCATCAAGGAATCGGCCCCAGCTGCCAGGGAAGCCATGGCCATGGTCGGTACATATTCCCATTTACCCGTACCGTGGCTAGGATCGATCATGATCGGCAGGTGAGTTAAAGTTCTTAAAACGGGAATACAGGATAAATCTAGGGTATTGCGAGTATATTTACTGTCAAAGGTGCGGATACCGCGTTCGCAGAGAATGACATTGCTATTTCCTGCCGCGAGGATATATTCTGCCGCCATCAACCAATCTTCAATAGTGGCCGCCATGCCGCGCTTGAGTAGGACTGGTTTCGGTTGCGCCCCAACTTTTTTCAGGAGGGAAAAATTCTGCATATTGCGGGCCCCCACCTGCACCACGTCGGCTATTTCGACAATCTTATCGAGATCCGCCGCGTCCATTACTTCCGTAATAATACCCAAACCACTGGCATCTCTAGCCGCCGCTAGTAATTCCAAAGCGCTTTCCCCGTGACCTTGGAAAGCGTATGGAGAAGTGCGGGGTTTGTAGGCACCACCCCGGAGGAATTGCGCTCCGGCTGCCGCCACTCGTTTGGCAGTTTCCACGATCATCGCCTCATTTTCCACCGAACAGGGGCCGGCGACAATGCTAACGGTATGATTTCTGCCGATGGGGATAACACCGTTAGGAGTGGGGACTAAAACCTCGCTGTATTCCCCGTGACGGTATTCTAAAGAGGCACGTTTGAAGGGTTGTTCGACTCGCAGGACGGTTTCGATCCAAGGGCTTAGTTCTTGGATTTGTAGGGGGTCTAATTCCCTGGTTTCTCCGACTAAACCGATGACAACTTTATGCTTACCGACGATTTTTTCAGGACTTAATCCCCATGCCTCGAATTCGGCACTGACGCGCTCGATTTCAATTTCCGGGGAACCAACTTTCATGACAATAATCATGGCATTAACCCTTTATTTTTTCCTTTAATCTCTATTGTTGACGATTTCTAGCGGTTGTCTATTTTTCTTCCACTTCTTTTTTGCCGGACCGCCAAGCAGCGATCGTTCTGCCAAAATTAGCTTGAAATTCTTGCCATCCTAGCCAATCCCCCACCCGATCCTCATCCCAAGAAGCGGAGAAGATGCCATAACTCAGACCGATAAAACCTAGACCAAACAGGCTTAAACTGACGAGCATAGCGACGTAGGAAGGGATTTCGAGAAGATCGTGGCTAATAATCCAGTAGAAGCCAAAAAAGGAAGTTATCCCCAGTGCCGTCGGCAGGCCACAAAATACCGCCATGCGTTTGGCCATCCGTTGACTGACCACTTGGGGAATTGCCTTTAAGCTGGTTTCCTCGGAGCGATTTTTTATCGGCGGTGGTACGGGACTAGGGGCAATTTTCGGGGTTTTTCGCTTATTTTGGCGCGGCTCAAAGGGAAGACGCTCTTTTTTCTCCGTCGATTTCGATTCAGGGGCCATGGTAGGGATGCAAAGGGGGTAAGCTTAACGGCGAATTCCGAGACGACCAATCAGGGTTTGATAACGTTGTTGATCTTTCTTCTGGATATAGGTTAACAGTCCCCGACGACGACCGATCATCTGGAGTAATCCCCGACGGGAAGCGTGGTCTTTCGGGTTAGCTTTCAGGTGTTCGGTCAGTTGGTTGATTCTCTCGGTTAAGAAAGCTACTTGTAACTCCGATGATCCTGTATCGGTTTCGTGGGCCTGGTATTGGCTGATTAGTTCTTGTTTTTTGGTCTGGGTTAAGGCCATAGGACTCGTGATCTCTGCTTAAACACTGCAATCTATCATAGTATCACGTTTCTGGTCGATCCGTAAACATTGTTCGGGAGACAGGAGATTATTCTTATTTATTCTCCCCGCTCCCCACTTGCCACTTGCCACTCCCCACTTCATAATTCATAATTTATAATTTATAATTCCCAATTCCCCATTGCCGCGAATCATGGCAAAATCTTAGACATAGCGTCTAACTTACCCTAAAGATTCCATGCTGTTAAAATCTACGACCCGTCATATTCGCATTTATACGGCTGAAGTAAAAAATAATCAATTAATCGAGAGTAACAATGTCTTGACTCTTGATGTGGATCCCGATAATGAATTTAATTGGGAAGAAGTGGCTCTCAATAAGGTTTATAGTAAGTTTGATGAATTGGTAGAATCCTACAATGGGGAAGAATTGAGCGAATATAATCTCCGTCGCATCGGTTCAGATCTAGAACATTTTATCCGTTCTCTCCTGCAAAAAGGCGAAATTAGCTATAATCTCAACGCCAGAGTACAGAACTATAGTATGGGTTTACCGAAATTAGGGTGAACGATTCCGCGTCAGTCCCCACCCGGAGACCTAGGGGGGTGGGGAAGTTCCACCGCGGCAATGAGGAGTTTCACTCCTTGGGGTGAGCGAAGAATTGCCTGTTACTCTTTTGGTTTTGGTAGTCGCTTAATGTATTCGCGTAAAATTTGAGCCGTACTAATAGTTACTAATTCTGTACGCAAATATTGCATCTAGAATTAGCTTTGTACGCTTTGACCCGTACTGGGTTAACTACGAACCTCTCTATCGGATTCCCGCTAAAGGCGGCCTCTCCGACTACCTTTCTTCCAATATTTAA
>NZ_JASJFG010000655.1:0-2870 GCF_030065375.1 Microcystis sp. M49636_WE2
AAAGTTTGTTAAATCTTTCTCTTTGTTTAGGTGCAGCAACTGCCAACAATCCCCTCTTAATTTCAAAATAAGTAATGCAACTGATAAAGATACTTTTTCTTTGAGCTTTGACATCTTCAATTTTTTGATAAACTTTAAGATCACGCTTAATAATCAAAGAAACGATATTAGTATCTAACAAATAACTCATAATTACCTATTTACGCTTAATTGCTTCATCGAAAATAGCCATTTGTTCAGGAGTAAAATCGCCGCCAATTTTTGACAGGATTTCTGTGGACATAATAAAGCTACAATGCTCTTTCAATTCTGCCTCTGACATAGTGTTAAATTCCTCAAAAGGTAAATTTTTTTCAAATAATTCAACCAAATGTTTCACTATTTCTGAACAATTAAGCTCCTCTTTGAAGAAAGGGCGGTCTTCCATTAAAATAGAAACAACTTGCTCAATTCTCTTAATCATTGATTTTTGTCTGACATCAGTTGATAACATACTTAGGTCTCCAGTAAATTTTCAATAATATTTATCAACTGCCAATATATCAAGTTTCTCGTGGTTATGCAACATCGTGAGTTCGATCTCGAATAGATCCCTGTAACGGTGTCTTGGGTGGGATGTATCACCATTCTCATCCGATGGTGATTTCTACCATGTCCAACCTCTTTGGGGTGAAGATGTCTTTATGGTTAAAAGACCCCAAGGGACGCACCTTGTCAGACGAGGACATATTACACTATCCTTATGATAGTAGTAACCTTAGCCGAAACCATGAAAACAATTAGTTTTAAAACCCATGTAGGAGAAGATGGAACATTACAAATATCTTTACCGCCTGAACTTAAAAACACAGATTTAGAAGTTACCTTAGTTTATCAGCCAATATCTCTAAAAGAACAAGAAGAAAAAACTACATTTAGCCAATGGCAAGAAGGCTTCTTTGAAGAAGTAATTGGCGGTTGGGAAGGTGAATTATTAGTAAGAGAAAAACAGCCAGATTATGAGGAAAGAGAACAACTACTATGACTTATCTGTTAGATACAAATGTTTGTATTAAGCTACTTAATAATAGTAGTTTGGCTGTTACTCATGAGTTAGCAAAACATCAGCCAGACGAGATTTATTTATCTACTGTGGTACAATTAGAATTATATTATGGGGCTTACAAAAGCAGTAGAAAAGAGCAAAATTTAGCAAAGCTAGAGCGTTTCTGTAATCAATTTAGTATTTTACCTTTTGACCAAAATTCTGCAAAAATTGCTGGAAGAATTCGTTCTCAATTAAATCAATTAGGTATTCCTATCGGTGGTTATGATTTACAAATTGCAGCTCTTGCTATGGCTAATGAGTTAATTTTAATCACTCATAATATCCGTGAATTCAGTCGTATAGATGGTTTAAAATATGAAGACTGGGAGATTTAATTATGGCTAATACTATAAAATAACGTAAAATAGCGTTAAACTAGCTATAATTTTTGATACAGTATTAGCAGGATCTATTTAATTAAAAAACCTGCCTTTTGATGATTGACATTTCATCAACAATTTCACCAAATCTTTCGTGTTTGATTCTGATTCTTTCTCTGACTCGATAAACTTGACCATTGCTAGAATTAAAAATATCATAAATAAATGATGTTTCTGTTGGATCTTGACCGTAAGAAGAACACTTAAAAGCAATTTCTAATGAAGAAATAAAGCCTCTATATTCGACCCAATCTTCTTCTTGACAAGCTTCTATATAAGATAATTTATCGGATTTTAGATCGTATGTGAAATATCCAGTATCTACTGAACCCCAGTTATTAGCTAAATAGTATCGAGCTAAAATATAATTATTTTTTATATCGAAAGATATGGGTGTGAATATTATATATCCAGGAAATTTTTCTGAACGTAATTCAATCTTTTTTATTTCATTATTATTTTCAATAATAATCTTAATAGATAGAGTTTCCCTGTCCGTTGCTGGTTCACAAAATCCCGATGTATTTGTTTGATCTTCATCTTTTCCTATTCTTCTTAAAAACCCTTCAAAATAAACTTTTGTGCTAGAGTCATTTGATGCTAATTTTTCTGATTGATAGATCAATTCAACTACTCGATTACAATTATCTCCTTCCAAAGCTCGAATAGGAAAAGAAGCCTCATTCTGAGTATATCCATGACTAACCGTCGATAAAAAAAACGTCATAAATATTGCATTGCTCAAAATAGTTTTGTTCATATCATCTCAAGACAAATGTTTTTTCCTATTGATTAAGATAATATTTGAAGTTTTTTATCTAAGTGTTAATAATGACTGGTTGTGGTAATTTTAACACAGACAGACACCAAAGACAACTACTATAAAATAACTTTACATTTCTTTTATCACTTTTGGAAAATGCTATCCTTGTAGATAAGACAAAAGAACTAAAAATCTCCATTGATGCCAATTGGATAATTTAAGCGCATCTTATGATAGTCTAAATATTTTCTTAAAGATGGCAGTAGGAAAGAGCGATCGAGAATGATTAAGGACAAAAATCAGCAAACCTATAGAGACCCTAGTATTGTCGGTTATTATGCCCAATTAACCGCCCTACAGCCGGCAGAAAAGACAATTTTAACCCTGCTGCAAGAGCGTTTATCAACCATGAAAATGCTTGATTTAGGGGTAGGTGCGGGACGAACTACGAAGTATTTTGCCCCTCTTGTGGGAGAATATATCGGTGTTGATTATTCTGCGGAAATGATCGCCGCTTGTCGTCAAAAATTCCCCCATTTAGTCTGGCAAGTGGCCGATGCTAGAAATCTAGAACAATTTGCCGATAATTATTTTGATTTTATTCTCTTTAGTTTTAATGGCATTGATTATATTTCCCCTG
>NZ_JASJFG010000304.1:0-18395 GCF_030065375.1 Microcystis sp. M49636_WE2
AGACTATGGGTTTTGCTGATCTATCGATCGCTGATATTGCGGCAGAGTACGATCTGGCCGATGAATCTGTGTTGTCACTTTGCGACCAATTAGGCATCTCCTATAAAGATCGGCAGACTAATCTCGCCCTAGAAGATGCTAAAGCAATTATCTCACTGATTTTATCCAAACGATCGGGAGTAACCGCCTCGAAAACGGAAACGTCCCCTTGACTTTATTCCCAACTGGGATCTTCTCGGTGTCCGTGATCACTTAGAATCGATCGACACCCTCCCAGAGGAGAAAATTTTTTAGTCACCTTAAAATTCCCTTTCTTGGAACAATTGCGAGTAGGAGAACAATGATCAAACGTTTGATTGTGGCAGCGATCGCTGTAGTTTTTTTTGTATTACAATTCAATCTTAACGGCGCTAGTGCCTTAGAACTCAATGAAAAAACCCTCACCATCACCCTCAATGATGCAGGGGAATCGGTGACTTTGACTTCTGAACAAGCGACGGAAGGACAGAAACTTTTTGTCGCCAATTGTACTAAGTGTCACCTGCAAGGTAAAACCAAAACTAATAATAACGTCAGTTTGGGTCTGGCCGATCTGGCAAAAGCGGAACCTCCCAGAGATAATCTGTTAGCATTGATTGATTATCTAGAACATCCCACCAGTTACGATGGTGAAGATGATCTAAGCGAATTTCATCCCAATGTTAGCCGTCCCGATATCTTCCCAGAATTACGCAATCTGACGGAAGATGATGTGTATAACGTCGCCGCTTATCTGTTGGTTGCTCCCCGTCTAGACGAGCGCTGGGGTGGCACAATTTACTTCTAAATTGCCCTCCATATATCCCTCGATCCCTCTAGATTTCTAGGGGGATTTTTGATTAGACAGCAAATAGTTGTAAAAATTCTTTGAGTTCATTTAATACCTCATGCTCAAAGTTCCAAATATGACGTTTGTTTTTCATAACATAATCAAATCCATTCATACTGCATTTCCTGCCAGCTTGTTTTTTGTCTTCTGTGGAACAGGTATCAAATCGTAAATAGTTACTAATCCAAAACTTATCAAAATCTTTGTCTTTAATCGATTTTTCTTGCTTGTTTAAACAATTTCTCCAGTCTTCTAAACAATCCGCATAGGTGGAATCTTGACTTTTAATCTTCTTGAGAACTGTTTCTAGTTCTCCTTGTCCTTCCACATTGGTAAAATAACAAGCAAATTCTGTGATTTGATCTTCTATTGTTGTCAATCTATAAAGCTGACTGGTTTTCCTAATATCTTCCGCTTCTGGATACACCTTTTTCAGACAATCGTTAAGCCAATTTAGTCGCTCTGTCTTAGTATCAGAATCTTGATCGATAATAATACCAACTTTAGGGATAGCTTTTTTACCAAGAGTCGCCTTAATTTCATCGAAAGTGCTGGTTAATTTAGCTTGATCTAAACCCTGTAAACATTTATAGTCATCTTCCTCAAAGCAAATCGGTTTATCTAACTGAATTTTGTTAATATTTAAGTATTTTACTAGGGCTTCGATAAAAATTTTATCATTCTTGCTCTCGACGATTAATAAGTTACTCACCTCTCACCTCATTGCCATGTTTTAAGGCGTACTCTAAAGTGCTTAATTGTCTTTTAATACCAATAATTTTATCAGTTCTGGGACTCCTTGCTAGTTCAAAATAGGCCCCCTGTTCTGGATAATATTCTAACCCCACATCGGCAAAAGCTTGGATCATCTCTAAACTATGGGTTGTGGCAAAAATTTGGCTATCTAGTTCGATAGCTAATCGGAATAAAGTTTTCCAAATATCTGGGTAAGCAGTATAGTGAAGACCATTTTCTATTTCATCGATAAAAATAATTTTTTGCGGATTAAGCAGCAGAGAAAAAATCATCTCTATTAGACGATTAATAGCTTCACCAAACAGAGATATGGGTAGGCGTTTTCTCTCTTTTCTTTTCAGATATAAATTTGGTTCACCCAGAAAAAAACTTTCTATTTTCTCAATAGAAGGATCGAGAATTTGTAGAGCTTTTAGCACTTCTTCTTCCTGTTCATTAAAAACTATTTTAGTATAGGACTCGCTCAATTCTTCCAAAGATTTACTGACAGATGCGGCAATGATTACTGGTTCCTCATCACCTGGATCAGGTAAAGCGAGTATTCCCTCAGAACTAGCAATTAAAAAATAGTTCAGTTGACCATCATTTGAGTCATTCTTGAGGTGAAAACTTGTGTGAATATTTAAGATAGAAATAACTGATTTATTTTTAGCGATAAAATCGTATAATTTTTGCAAGTCTTCAGAGATGCCTAAAACGCCATCTTTAAGAGAACCAGAAATCGATATTTTTACCAATTTATCTCCTCGTTTAGATTGGGAGCCTTTTAACTCAATAATATTTTTTCTATCAAGATTGAATAATAAATTATCCCAGGCATTTTTGGGAACAGCCTGAACAACTGCTAAAGATTGCCTACGAATGATTCCTCTGATGTAGGGATGAATAGTATTTGGATAGGGATAACTATACAAAAATATTGCCTCTAACAGGGCAGTTTTCCCTGAATTGTTTTTACCGCCAATTAAATTAACTCGCTCAAAACCTTCAATTTTGGTATGCTCAAAACATCTAAAATTACTAATTTCAATATCCTTAATCATGTTGACCTCTGGGCTGGATAAGCATAAACTTAGGGGTAGGAATGACCCTGGTAAGATGGGGATTTTTTTACTTAATTCTAGACGAGAATCGCCGCCAACTCTCAAATCGGTGACTATCCCCCACCGAAACTGCCACCCTAAGAGATAATAGAGACAGGGATTTATTTACATTTCTTCATCATGGCTAGAGACTTACGAGGATTTATTAAGCTTTTAGAAGATCGTGGCCAATTACGCCGCATTAGTGCATCGGTCTCTGCCGATTTAGAAATTGCCGAGATCGCTAATCGGATGCTACAGGTGGGGGGGCCGGCCCTACTGTTTGAAAACGTGCAAGGAGCAGAGTTTCCCGTCGCTATTAACCTGATGGGAACGGTAGAACGCATCTGTTGGGCGATGAACCTGAATAAACCCGAAGAATTGGAAGATTTAGGCAAAAAGCTCGCCCTCTTGCAACAACCGAAACCGCCGAAAAAACTCTCCCAAGCGATCGATTTTGGTAAAGTGTTGTTTGATGTCCTGAAAGCCAAACCCAGCCGTAACTTTTTCCCTCCCTGTCAACAGGTGATTTTAGAAGGGGATGAAGTAGATTTAAAGAAAATTCCGATGATTCGCCCCTATTCTGGCGATGCAGGCCAGATTATCACCCTAGGGCTAGTAATTACCAAAGATTGCGAAACGGGAAACCCTAACGTCGGTGTCTATCGCTTACAGCTACAGTCTCACAATACCATGACCGTTCACTGGTTATCCGTGCGCGGTGGGGCGCGTCACCTGCGAAAAGCGGCGCAAATGGGCAAAAAATTAGAAATAGCCATCGCTTTGGGGGTTGATCCTCTAATTATCATGGCCGCCGCCACTCCTATCCCCGTAGATCTGTCAGAATGGCTGTTTGCGGGATTGTACGGCGGTTCTGGGGTACAGTTAGCCAAGTGTAAAACCCTCGATTTAGAAGTGCCGGCCGACTCAGAAATCGTCCTCGAAGGAACAATTACCCCCGGAGAGGTATTGCCAGATGGACCCTTTGGTGATCACATGGGTTACTATGGCGGTGTGGAAGATTCACCCCTGATTCATTTCCACTGCATGACCCACCGTCGCGACCCCATTTATTTAACCACTTTTAGCGGTCGTCCTCCCAAGGAAGAAGCGATGATGGCTATCGCTCTTAATCGTATTTATACACCGATTTTACGGCAACAGGTGTCGGAAATAAGAGATTTTTTCCTGCCCATGGAAGCTTTAAGCTATAAAGCGGCGATTATCTCCATTGATAAAGCTTATCCCGGACAAGCGCGGCGAGCGGCCTTAGCTTTTTGGAGTGCCTTACCCCAGTTCACCTATACTAAATTTGTCATCGTCGTCGATAAGGAGATTAATATTCGCGACCCCCGGCAAGTGGTTTGGGCAATTAGTTCTAAAGTGGATCCGGTTCGCGATGTGTTTATTCTCCCGGAAACCCCCTTTGATAGCCTCGATTTTGCCAGCGAAAAGGTCGGTTTGGGGGGAAGAATGGGAATTGATGCCACAACAAAAATGTATCCCGAAACGGACCACCAGTGGGGGGAACCTTTGGAGTCGGATCCGGCCATGGCGGTCAAGGTTTCCCAACGCTGGTCAGAATACGGTTTAATCGATATTAATTTACAAGAAGTAGATGCCAATAAATTTGGCTACGAAATGTACTGCCCACTCCCTCCTGGTGCTTGACATAAATCCCGCAATAATGTTAAAATGAGAAACTGGCTTAAGCCAAAGACAGCAGGTGCGAAACAGCTTAAATACCCTGCCGAGGTCAAAGCGAGAAAACAGCGGCCAAAAAGACTAAAGAGAGATTTTTTCTGTCTCGGTCGTGCCTGAACTGATTCTCTCCAATCAACCCCGGCGCTACAAGGGGTTATTTTTGCGCCTGTGGAACCGGTCCCCCGCATACAGGAGGTGAACAAGGGATGGGGAGAAGCAGAGAAAGCAAGGGATTAATTCTAGAAGAATTAAAAACCTCCCTTAGCGAAGCTCAATTAACGATGGTCATCGACTATCAAGGTTTAACCGTCGCCGAAATCAGCAATCTACGCCGCAAATTGCGCCCCACGGGAACGATTTGTAAAGTCACCAAAAATACTTTGATGGGATTGGCGATCGCTGAAGATAGTGGCTGGGAACCGATGAAAAGCCTTTTATCGGGAACATCCGCCTTTCTGCTCGTAAAAGAGGATATCGGTGGAGCTTTCAAGGCCTATCAAGAGTTCAAAAAAGAAAGCAAAAAAACCGAATTGCGCGGCGGTGTCCTCAAAGAAGGGACAAAAGGTCAACTGTTGACAGAAGAGCAGCTCAAAGCGATCGCTGATTTACCGTCGAAAGAACAGTTAATCGCTCAGGCCGCCGGAGCAATCAACGCCATTGCCGCCAAACTGGCCCGCAGCATCAACGAAGTTCCCGCATCTTTGGCCCGTGCCGTCGATGCCGTGGCCCGTCAAGAAGAAAAAGAAGCGGCTTAATACCGCGCCAATCAATCACTTAAAACAATTAGGAGTCTAACCCATGTCTGCTGTAGCTGAAATCTTAGAAAAACTCAAAACCCTGACCCTCTTAGAGGCTGCGGAATTAGTCAAAGGTATCGAAGAAACCTTCGGAGTTAGTGCCGCCGCTCCAACTGGTGGCATAATTATGGCGGCCCCTGGGGCTGCTCCCGCGGCTGCTGCTGAAGCTGTGGAAGAACAAACCGAATTTAACGTCGTTCTCGAAGAAGTTCCCGCCGACAAGAAAATTGCTATCCTCAAGGTAGTGCGCGAATTGACCGGTTTAGGACTCAAAGAAGCGAAAGACCTAGTAGAAGCCGCTCCCAAAGCGGTTCAAGAAGGCATTAACAAAGACGAAGCCGCCGCCACCAAGAAAAAACTGGAAGACGCTGGGGCAAAAGTTAGCGTTAAATAGCTCGCCACTGATTCTGGGGATGTAGATTACATCCCCAGGCAAGCTGAAAAGCTCATTTCCTGATACTATAGGATTGTTATAGCAGTCTTGTAGGATGTCCAACCATGGAAAGCGTCGCTTACATTTTGGTTTTAACTATGGCTTTGTCGGTAATTTTCTTCGCCATCGCCTTCCGGGAACCTCCCCGGATTCAAAAGTAAATTTCTTAACTCCGTTTAGGTTAATAATTTTCTTCCCTGAGCCGCCCGCTTGTCAAAAGCAGGTTAGCGGCTCTGGTTTTCGTATTTAAAGGCTTAAATTAAAGGTTCCCCTCACCGAGCGCCTCCTATGCAATGCCCTAATTGTCAGCATACCGATAGTCGCGTTTTAGAGTCCCGTTCCTCCGAAAACGGTCAGAGCATTCGTCGTCGTCGTGAATGCTTACAGTGTAAATATCGGTTCACCACCTACGAGCGCATCGAATTCGTGCCGATCACGGTGATTAAAAAAGATGGTAAACGGGAATCTTTTGATCGCTGCAAACTGCTGCGCGGTATCGTCCGGGCCTGTGAAAAAACTGGCATTCCCCACCTAAGATTAGAGGCGATCGTCAATGATATCGAATCCCGTCTGCAGCAAGACTCAAAACGGGAGGTAACAAGTCAGGAGATCGGTCAATTAGTCCTAGAATACCTCCGGCAAGAATCGGAAGTGGCCTATGTGCGCTTTGCTTCGGTTTACGGCAATTTTCAGGGAATTAGAGACTTTATCGCCGCTTTAGCGCTGCTGCAATCCTCCGAAATTGAACGCGCTCATCCTTCTTGGTCTGAAGCGGAAGAGGCCAGCGTGATCACCTCGTCTTAAATAGTTCCCGATTCAGTTATAATTAGGATCCCTTGTGCTATTTAAAGCCCAAGCTCCGGTTAGATTCTTACAAAGTCATTCTTGAGGCAGATTGCCTCCAAGAATGCAGGATGCGGCAGTTCATCCCCTAGGCCCTGCCTAGTAACTAAATTAGGAGGCATCTCCTGTATTTAGAAACTGTACATCACATAGGAGGAAAAACCTACGGAAATTCCGAGGCCCAAACAACGTACATGACCACCCAAAAAACCGCAAACAAAAACATAGGCTTTACCCATGAAGATTTTGCCGCCCTTCTAGACAAATACGATTATCATTTCAGTCCGGGAGATGTTGTCGCCGGGACTGTTTTCAGCATGGAACCCCGGGGAGCGCTCATCGATATCGGTGCTAAAACCGCCGCTTTTATCCCCGTGCAGGAGATGTCGATCAACCGCGTCGATAATCCCGAAGAGGTTTTACAGCCCAACGAAACTCGGGAATTTTTCATTCTTACCGATGAGAATGAAGATGGACAGCTAACTCTGTCGATCCGTCGCATTGAATATATGCGCGCTTGGGAACGGGTGCGTCAATTGCAAAAAGAAGATGCTACCGTGCGCTCCAATGTTTTCGCCACTAACCGTGGTGGGGCATTAGTCAGGATTGAAGGTCTCCGCGGCTTTATCCCCGGTTCTCACATTAGCACCAGAGAGGCGAAAGAGGATTTAGTCGGTCAGGAATTGCCCTTAAAGTTTTTAGAAGTGGATGAGGATCGCAACCGTCTGGTTTTAAGTCATCGTCGCGCTTTAGTGGAACGCAAGATGAACGGTTTAGCCGTGGGACAGGTGGTAATCGGTTCTGTGCGCGGAATCAAGCCCTACGGTGCTTTCATCGATATTGGTGGAGTCAGTGGTTTACTGCATATTTCCGAAATCTCTCACGATCACATTGACACCCCCCACACGGTTTTCAATGTCAATGATGAGTTGAAAGTGATGATTATCGATCTCGATGCCGAAAGAGGTCGCATTTCCCTCTCGACTAAACAATTAGAACCAGAACCGGGAGATATGCTAAAAAATCGCCCGTTAGTGTTTGAAAAAGCCGAAGAAATGGCGATTAAATACCGAGAAAAACGTCTAGCGGAAGCGGAAGGCCGGACCGTCTCGGAAGTAGTGGAAGAAATCGAAGTTCCCCCCGCCTTGGAGGAGGAAGATTTAGTTCTCGCCGCCACCGAGGAGTAGGTCAGCTATCAGTTATCAGTTATCAGTTAAGTACCTAAGCAAAATTAATTACACATATCTAACCACCTCTTGCCTCTTGCCCCTTGCCTCTTGCCTATCTTCACTAGGAAATTAATTTTGCACGACTACTTATCAGATGTGAGTTTTTAGTGGACAGTCTTAAGTAGGGTCTGCGGCAATCCCCCGTGAAACAGGAAGCTCTCAACGACCTTGAGAGTAGTTCACTTTCAATCTTTAAAACCGACACGGCTGGCAACTCCTGTAATTCCGGTCATCTCCTCACTACTGTTGGCATCGAGGAAACGATCCAAGTCATCAAAAGTGGTTCCGTAGGCAATAGTGCTATCGTGGTATCCTTTCAGACTGACGGTATGTTGAGTAAAAACTTGCTGGAGATGGGGTAAACCGATGAGATAACTGTAGGTAGTGGCTCCGATGGCTAAATCCTTGCCCATTTCTTTGGTAGCCGACTCTAAACGAAAAGCGGCGTTGACTGTATCCCCGATCGCTGTATAATCTGGATGTTCACCGCTGCCAGTATTGCCGACCATAGCATAACCAGTATTCACCCCCGCACCGATGCGTAATTTAAAAGGTAAGGGATATTGTTCGCTTAAGGTGCGAGTCATGTTATTTAGTTGTATAATTGCTTGGAAAATTTGCAGGATATCGTCTTGATCGACTTCCTGTTGGCCGTGAAACCAGATGGCCATGATCGCATCACCAATATATTTATCTACCCAACTGCCGGAACTGCGGATAATATTCCCCGCATGGCGAAACCAATTGCCAATCAGAGAAGAAAGCACTTTTTCGTCTAATTGCCTCGTTAAAGCCGTAAAATTACGCATATCTACCACCATCACCGATGTTAAGCATCGTTCATGGACGGCGGAGGTGAGGGTATCCCATTCTAAATGGCGCGGTTGCTTGCCTGCATTGGTGGGAGTAGGACGATAGAACTGCACCTCGGTTTTGCCAAAGGTGATCTGCTCTTTGCTATGGATAGTCACCGGAATGGCTACCCTTCTGCCATTGACAAAAGTTCCATTGCGACTACCGAGATCGATCAGATAAAAATCCCCTGTTTCCGTGGATTGTAAAATAGCGTGATTACGAGAGATACAGTGATCTTTAATCACGATATCGTTATCTTTGCTCCGTCCGATTGTCCAGTAAGCTCTCCCCACGAGAGGGAAAAAACGCTGGCCCTTCTCGGTATGGAGTAGTAAATAGGGGTTTTGTCCTAGTAGTATATCCACGGGTGCATAAGCGGCAATAGATAGACTGCGTTAATTATATAGCCTATTGTCTTAGGCCAGAGAGGCGGTAATCCAAAATAAACCATCGACTAAAATTGTACTCAATACAGCCCCGCTAAATGCCCACCAATGACATACCCTTTTTTGCAAAGGATAAATACCGATCGCTAAGAGCAGGTTGAGCAGCACAATCGCCCAACTGATGCCCCAGGGGGTCTCAATTTGGGCTAAGGCGTTATGAAATATCGGCGATACTAGGTTGGGATCTAGTTCCACGGTCATTAATTGTCGCCAGTAGGGAATTAGTCCCGTTAGATAGAAATATACATCGGTGATGGCCGTTCCTAACAAAGAACCCAGATAGAAAAGATTGCCCACTTTGCCACGACCTTTGTATAGTCCCCAGAGAACAAAGGGCAGCCCGATCGCTTCCATGGGAATATGGATCAAAGGTTCCCAACGCCACCAACCCCAGTAGAGAGAACCTGCTAACCAACTCCAACTAAAGCCCAAAAGTAAATCCCCCCAAAGACTGATTTTTTCTTGTTTGAGCAGCCAAACCCCTAACCCCACCCAGAAAAAGGTTAAACCTAGGCTAACTTCGGGATAGTAGCGCACTAGGGGCGCTTGTATGAATACGGGGACTGATACCAGAAATGCTGCTGTCCAAAAGACGGATTGACATTTTTCCCAGTTAGGGACTAGGGGTTTCAGGCGATCGGGATTGCTGGAAACTAGGGTAGAGTTGAGCAAAGGATTTCAGAATTGTTACGAAACTTTACTTACATTAATATACATCATTCTCTGTCCACTATATCCCCTCTAGAAGATTTTAATCAGTTAAAAAGGAAAATTGAGGGAGAATAACTGAGCGCTATCCTGTTA
This sequence comes from Microcystis sp. M49636_WE2, assembly GCF_030065375.1. Classification (NCBI taxonomy): domain Bacteria; kingdom Bacillati; phylum Cyanobacteriota; class Cyanophyceae; order Chroococcales; family Microcystaceae; genus Microcystis; species Microcystis sp. M49636_WE2. The sequence continues at coordinate 9,818 of NZ_JASJFG010000304.1, forward strand.
GAATCGAAACGACAGCAGCGATCGAGGAGTGAAACAAATATGCCGGCGGGCTATGAAGAAAATCCCAGAATGCCCCTAGATAAAGTTATTTTTGTTATTGCTTGCATCTATCTAGGTTGGGTGGTGGCATGGCTCATCAGTCAGAAAAATGCCCCTATCTCTCAAAATAGCACGACTTCCCAAGAAGATAAAAAATTTATTGCCTATCTGCAATCATCCCTTGCTATTATCGATCGCCAAAGTCAAACTTCATCCCCCGATCCCAATCCTGCTGCCAAAAATAACCCTTCTCCAGTAGTGCCAGTTCCACCAGCACCACCCGCTAATTTACCGGTTAATAACACTCCCCAGATCATAGAAAGAATTTACGTTCCTGTTTATCCCCAAACCCCTGAAACTACTGCCAAACTTGTCCCAGTTACACCCTCAAATACCGACATTTCTGCACCACCATTACCAGCTGCTCCCCAAGGGAATCGACCAGTAGCATCGGTTATTCCTACCAATAATCAGGTGAAAAATACTCTAGTGGGAGTGATGGATTTAGGCGATCGATCTACAGCTTTATTTGATAATAAGGGCATAACCACTCGTATTTCTCCGGGGGAATTTATCAATGGTTGGACTTTAGTGGAAGTTGGTAATCAACAGGTTATTTTGTCTCGCAATGGCCAAACAAAAGTCTTAGAAGTGGGACAATCTTTTTAGGTTAAACGACGGATAAATTCCAGGGGTAAACCGTCTGTATCGGCAATAAAGGTGACTTCATAGACATGATCGCCGATCATCTGTTGTTGGGGTGGCAAAAGAATATTTAAAGGTTGATATAAATCGGCTTCCTCTTGATGGGCTTGCTGAAGGTTATTTGTTAATTTTTCTAACCATTCTGGTAAATTGCTGACATTTTCTGTTAGGTCAAAAGACAAGTGATAATAACCGACATAATGCTGATCACCAAAGGCATCGGGAGCGGGTTTCGGTTGAGGAATTTGGATTAATTCGATGCGTCCGTTTAACCCCGTTAGCCAACAGGCCAAAGTATAACCAGTAGTGAATCTTTCCTCTAGGGTAAAACCGAGAAGTTGATAAAAAGCGATCGCCCGATGGATATTAGCGGTACGAATAGAAACATGGTGCATTTTCAGGAGAAAGAATTATGAATTATGAATTATGAATTATGAAGTGGGAAGTGGGGAGATGGGGAAGTGGGGAGATGGGGATAATAAATAAAAGCAATCTTCTATCTCCTATCTCCTGACGACTGGCTCCTAATGGCTAATGATTAATCAAAAAGACGAAAATAGGGATAACGTTTGGGAACCCCCGGTTCTTTTTCCAGATCAAAATTAATTACATCCCAACAGGGTTCATCGGGGGCATCGGGACTAAATTCTACCGGTAAACCGTAGAGACGGGGAATAGTGGCTTCACCCAGTTCATTACCGCGCCAAGTGGTGTTACGTTCTAGGTAGGAACTAACTAAATCGCGATAACGGTTGGCAATAATTACTTTAGTCGCTTTAAATCCTTGAGTATAGAGGCGATCAAGTGCTTCGTGAATCTCAAAACGAATACCATCCGGGTGGGTGTGTTGACGATACCACTCACCATTCCAGAGTCGCCAATGCCGTCCTGACTGCAAGTGAACCAACTCACCCGTTTTGGGATCGGCTTCAAAAGCCCCATGGCGCGGACACAAATAGGTATCCGTCAAAGTGAGGGCGGGGATTAGCTGCCGACAGTGAGGACAATGGATATCGGGGCCAAAAACAGGGTATTGTAAACTTGCATTGATCATGGAAGAACCTAAACTAAAAATTGCTATCTTTGTACCAATAAGCCTATCCATATTATACCCAACCAAATTGGACGGGTATTCTCTTTCGACTTTAGTGCAGATCCTTTCATGTCTTTAGATAACTTAAGATCAACTTCTAATTTCTGGCCCCTTGTCGATGTCAGTCAAGCGGCTTTTATCGCCCCTAATGCCACGGTAATGGGCGATATTTCCCTAGCTGTGGGGGTGAGTGTTTGGTATGGGGCGGTATTGCGTGCCGACGTGGAACGCATCGAAATTGGGTCCTATACTAATATCCAAGATGGGGCGATCCTACACGGAGATCCGGGCAAAATTACTATCCTTGAAGATTACGTTACCATCGGGCATCGGGCGGTAATTCACGCAGCCCATATTGAACGCGGTTGTTTAATCGGCATTGGGGCAGTGATTCTCGATGGTGTGCGCGTCGGGGCGGGTAGTATTGTCGGGGCGGGTAGTATCGTGACAAAAGATATACCACCGCGATCTTTAGTGGTGGGCATTCCCGCTAAACGTGTCCGGGAAGTCTCGCCACAGGAGGCTCAAGAGTTGATCGAACACGCCGAGCGCTATGCTAAACTTGCCCTCGTTCATGCGGGAAAAGCTACTGATACCGGATTCCCAAAACGGGCGGATTAGGGTATAAATATAAAATGAGAATCAAGTAACAATCTTTTAAGCACTGACCGAGGAGAAGGAAATCTATGGACTGGAGAGTGTTAATCGTTTTAACCCCTTTGCTTATTGCTGGTGGCTGGGCTGTCTTCAATATCGGCGCTGCCGCTCTTAGACAAGCTCAACAGTTTCTCAGCAAACAAAGTTAATAATAGTTTATAGTTCTTAGTAAAACCGACCGCCTAGGCGATCGGTTTTTAATTTTTCCTGTTTGAATTATGAATTATGAATTATGAATTATGAATTGGGGTATGGGGAGAACAAATAAAAATAATCTCCTGTCTCCTGAATCCTGACTCCTGACTCCTAACCCCACCAACAAACTTTTTCAGCAAACCCTACCTAACCATGAAATCTAATTGTCAAAATCTCATTCAAGAACTTGCCCATCTGGAAATTATCACCGATCCGGGGCAAGTGGCGAAACTTTCCTTAGATTATTATCATTTTAGTCCCATTTTAGAAGCACAACTGCAAGATAAACGGGCTGATTTAGTCATTCGTCCCCAGAATAGCCAAGAGGTTATTGACATCGCTAAAACCTGCGTTAAATACCAAATTCCTTTAACAGTTAGAGGTGCGGGTACAGGTAATTATGGTCAATGTGTTCCCTTGCAGGGCGGAGTAATTTTAGACACAACGAAACTAACAAAAATTATCTCGATCGAACCGGGTACAGCCCGGGTAGAAGCGGGGGTAAAAATGGCATTTTTTGATAAACAAGCTCGCGCAATCGGTTGGGAATTAAGAATGGCTCCCTCTACCTATCGGACGGCGACAATTGGCGGTTTTATCGGGGGTGGCAGTGTGGGCATGGGTTCAATTAATTATGGACAATTGAAGGATAGGGGCAATCTGCAAGCAGTGCAGTTAGTCACCTTAGAAGCGGAACCAAAAATTATCGAATTACGGGGGGATGAGGTAGAAAAAGTCAATCATGCCTACGGAACAAATGGCATTATTACCGAGTTAGAAATAGCCCTCGCTCCCTGTTATCCTTGGGCAGAATTTATCGTTACTTTTGCCGATTTTATCACCGCCGCTAAATTCGGTCAAGCTCTCAGTGATAGTGATGGCATTGTCAAGAAAATGGTTAGTGTTCACTCTTGGCCAATTCCTGCTTATTTTACTGCTCTTAAGGATTATTTACCCACAGGAAAAGCGGCAGTTTTGTTAATAGTATCGGACAGCGATCGGGTCGCATTAGAATCTTTAATTAAAGAATATAATGGTGAACTTACCTACTATAAAACGCCAGAAGAAACTCAAAAAGGCAACAGTATCTTAGAATTTACTTGGAATCATACCACTCTCCACGCGCGTAGTTGTAACCCCAAAATAACTTATCTACAAGCTTTTTATTTTAATCTAGCCACGGTAGAGAAACTCCATAATTATTTTGGGGAGGAAATAATGATGCACCTAGAATTTTTGAGATTTCAAGGTAAAGTTATTCCCGCCGGTCTTCCCTTGCTAGAATTTACCACAGAAACTCGATTAAATGAGATTATTGCTATCTATGAACAACAGGGGGCAGCCATTGCCAATCCTCACACTTATATCATGGAAGATGGCGGCAGCAGACAGATTAATCCGCTACAACTAGAATTTAAACAACTCGTCGATCCCTACGGATTGAACAATCCGGGTAAAATGCGAGCATGGGTTGAAGCAAGGGAGTAGGGGTTCGATTCAGGCTAAATTAAACAAGATAGTTCACCGCGGCTCTCTTGGATTTGGTGGGTAAAATGTATTCTAAGATATAATCCTCCTAGAGAGGGGGTGGAACGAACCACAAAGACACAAAGGACACAAAGATCAATCAATCATATTGTAAGTTAAACTTATCACACACAACCTAGAAGAGCCTCACCGCTACTATCGAATTACTAACCGCTAAAAAGGGAGTGGGGAAAACAAAACTCCCCGCTGCCCCCTGCCTATTCCCAGACTTGCCCCGATCCGATACAATTAAACGGTTGTCTTGGAATAATTAATAGTGATCGAGCGTTATACTCTCCCTGCGATGGGGAATTTGTGGACGGATAGATATAAATATCAAACATGGCTAGAGGTAGAGATAGCCGTCTGTGAAGCGCAGGCAGAATTAGGCTATATTCCCGGGGATGCAGTGGAAGAAATTAAGGCAAAAGCTAATTTTGATCCCGATCGCATTTTAGAAATAGAAGCAGAAGTGCGCCACGATGTCATCGCCTTTTTAACAAATGTTAACGAATATGTGGGCGAGCCGGGGCGTTATATTCATTTGGGTTTAACCAGTTCTGATGTACTAGATACCGCCCTGTCCTTACAATTAGTCGCCAGTTTAAACCTGATTTTAGAACAATTAGAAGATTTCATTCAAGCCCTGCGCTATCGCGCCCAAGAACACCGTTATACAGTCATGGTGGGACGTTCCCACGGCATTCACGCCGAACCGATCACCTTTGGCTTTAAACTAGCGGGATGGTTAGCGGAAGTGCTGCGAGGACGCGATCGTTTAATTCGCTTGCGCCAAGACATCGCCATCGGTAAAATATCTGGTGCAGTGGGAACCTATGCCAATATTGACCCGAAAATTGAGGCGTTAACCTGTCAGAAGTTAGGATTAGAACCGGATACCGCTTCCACTCAAGTTATCTCCCGCGATCGACACGCCGATTATGTGCAACAATTAGCCTTATTAGCGGCTTCGATCGAACGTTTTGCCGTGGAGATTCGCAACCTGCAAAGAACCGATGTCCTAGAAGTGGAAGAATACTTTTCCAAAGGACAAAAAGGCTCCTCCGCTATGCCCCATAAACGTAATCCCATCCGTTCAGAACGCTTAACGGGAATGGCGAGAATTATCCGTAGTCATAGCGTTTCCGCTTTAGAAAATATCGCCCTCTGGCACGAAAGAGATATTTCCCATAGTTCCGTAGAACGGGTGATGCTGCCAGATGTTTGCATTTTGACCCACTTTATGCTCAAGGAAATCACCGATTTAGTCAAAAATCTGCTGGTGTATCCCGAAAACATGAAGCGAAATATGAATGTTTACGGTGGCGTGATTTTCAGTCAAAGAGTTCTTTTAACTTTGGTGAGTAAGGGAATTAGCCGGGAATCTGCCTATAAAATCGTCCAAGAAAACGCCCATCGCGCTTGGAACACCGATAACGGCAATTTTAAAGCTTTTATCAGCCAAGATGAGCGAGTTACCGGCATTTTATCCCCCGACGAGATCGAAAGTTGCTTTGATCCCCAGCAGCACCTAAATCATCTTAATAGCATCTACCAAAGGTTAGATATTTAAGGAGCTTTCAGTGATCAGCTAACCACTAGCTTGTTGCTTTAGAAAGGTAATGACAGCGTTTTGGATTGTCGGTTGGCGATCGATCTTTTCTCAGAAAGCGATCGCTATTCGTTTCTCAATCATGGTTGCGTTTGAAGATAAAACTAAAGAATCGGCGCAAGCGAGTACGAATCGGGTAAAATAAGGGTCTGTATTCGGAGTGTTCGTTTTTACGATGAAAATCAAACTCTGGAATTTAGGTAGTATTAAAGAGGCAGAAGTGGATCTTCGGCCTCTAACCGTTATTATTGGCCCGAATAATTCTAATAAAACTTATATCGCCTACTCGATTTATGGGTTATATCAGCTTGTCAGCCTTAATTTTTATGATGAAATTTTAGAAAAAATAGAATTTACAACTCAAGCCGATCATTGGTCTTTAAAAATAGACCGACGTTTTTATGATGTTATATCTGAAGTTATTCAAAGTTACGCATCTAGATTTAGCGGGATAAAACTACAATCTTTTTTCCAAGATTCTAGCGGTAAAATTTTTGAAAAAACAAAATTCAGTATCGAAATCAAAATTTCTGAAGATGATATTAAAAGAGCTATAGAAGAAGTTTTAGCGGATACAATACTTGGAATCGAGAAAATCGAGCGAAGTGATAACAATAGTGAGATTTTATTTTATTGGGAAAAACGCAACGAAGAACATACTGATTTTCTTAGCAGGATAGTTATTGGTACTTTTATTAGTACCGTCGGAAAATTTTCTGACATACTTCCTTTACCCGCCGAAAGAAACGCTTTTATAAATACCTATAAAATGCTGGCCAATAGAAGATATAAGCTACTTAAAGAGAATCAGAGAGAGCTATTGATACAAGGACGTATTAATCGAGAGCCATTGATACAAGGACTTATTAATCGAGATAAGCAGTTAGAGTTACTAAAAGAACAGGGAGATATTCGCTATCCTCAACCAGTAGAGGATTTTTTAGATTTTTTAACTGACATAGAACTAGAAAATAAGCCCGATCCCATTGCCAAAAATAAAAATGATTTTCAAAAATTAGCCGATCAAATTGAAAAGTATATTCAAAATAACAATAAAACAATCTTTAAAAAGACTAAATTCGGAGGCAGAGAAATTAAAGTTTCGGTAAAAAGAAGTTTAGAGATCGATCTTTATAATGCTTCCTCGTCTATTAAACAATTAGCCCCGCTTTTACTCTATTTACGCTATCGAGCAAAATCCGGGGATTTTCTGGTGATCGATGAGCCTGAAATGAACTTACATCCAGAATCTCAGGTAAAATTGTTAGAATCTTTAGCGATTTTAGTAAATTTAGGAGTTAGAATTTTATTGACGACTCATAGCCCCTATTTGATGGCTCATCTTAACAATATCGTTAATGGTAATCACCAAAATCCAGAACTTTTAGCCGAACAAGCTAAATTGCTTTATCTGCAAGATAGCCGAGCTTTTCTTAAAATGGAACAGGTTAGTGCCTATGAAATAAAAAATAATAAATTACTTTCTTTACACGACCCTGAATACGGTATTCGTTGGGATACTCTCAGCGATGTATCAGTTGATATTCAACAAAAGTTTTTTGCAATTTATGAAGCAGGACAACAAAACCAAGAAACCGAAGAAGGATGTTCCTCAGAAGAAGAATAAACTCGATTGGCAGAAATTTAACTTTTTAGAAAATTTGCTTATTTTCTGTACCGTACCCGATCGGATCGCTCCACCCGAAAGCGGTGTCAGCTTTCGGATTACCAAGCCAGAAAAAGATTCCGTTTGTATTTTATTTAAAACTGATCGTCAGAAGGATCCTCTCGTTAGAAATCAAAAGCAGAAAAGACCTGATTATTTATCTCTTTTTATTCAGAATGACTTACTTCTGCTGACAATTATCGAGATGAAGGGAACTAATAAAAATTCCACGAGTACAGGTATCGAACAAATTACAACTTTTAGAGATATTTTAAAACAAGAAATTGCCGATCATGTCACCAGTAAACTTAAATATAAATTACAAGCTATCCTATTAACTCCCTATAATGCCGATATTCCTCGAAAGGCGATCAAAGAGGAAGCGGAGAAAGGATTTATTATTTTACCTATCCCGTATAATTTTAAAGCGGAGCTTTATCCTTATGTTTCCAAGACTCACAGGAAAGCGGATTTAAGCAAAATAGGCAAAATAAAGCATAGTCACGACGAGCAACATAAAGAATCCGATTGTTTGTTAATCGAAAAATTGTTGGCTAGACAAGCATCGGACAAACGTAAACAGGATAACTATTATTCATGTAAATTCACTCCCACCAAAGATAGACAAGGCATCTATATAGATTATCAGGTGTCGAGCGATCGAGACTTGATCACCCTATTAACCGATCCGCAGGGAAAGAAAGTTCAATTGGCTTACTGTAGTGATGATTCTCAAAGTTCAATCGATCAAATTCAGGAAGAGATTAAAAATTTAAACATATATGGAATGGTAGAGATGGTAAGTCGCCTAATCAATAGTTAGTATAAAAAAAAGGTTAATTGCTTTTTATTCTCTTTGATAACAGGGTGAAAATTACTGCTTTTCATCTTAATTCGCTTCCCTTCAATAGTGGATATTATAGTGGTAAGTTGAGAAAGCCAAATGCTGACATTTTCATCATCTTGCCAATTAATTAATTGACTCACCAGAACTGGAGAATGAGTGTTCACTATTACTTGGCGTAAAGGCATTTCAGTATCTTCAAAATCGACAGTTAGCTCTTTTAATAATCTTGCCATTGCT
>NZ_JASJFG010000648.1:0-1958 GCF_030065375.1 Microcystis sp. M49636_WE2
CTGCATTTCTGCATCGATCGCTTGCCATTTTCCCTGAAATTTTTTGGCGGTATATTCCCGGCCGATAGTACGGGTAAAAGCAAAGGCAACTATAGCGGCCACCAAAGCGGCGATCGTTGTCCAAACTGTTCCCATAACTACCCCAAAGATCGCCCCACCACTGAGGTTTAAGGGGGTAGAAGGCAGGATTAAAATTGTCCCAATCGTATAGAGAATAATATACAAAATGGGGGCTATAATTCCCATTTGTTTTAACGAGATCTGTAATTGTTGGGAGTCGATACCACCGATTAGATAAACTCCCATCGCCGTGGCGATAATACAAATTATGGTTAGGATAATAACAGTACTTTTAGTTTTAGACATTTAACGGTAATTTTGGGCTAAGTGCGGGTTATAAAACATAAGATGCAGCCGGGGTCAATATTTCCCTATTGCCAAAAATATAGCAGAAATCGGCTAAGAATCGCTCTCGATCTCAATATTAGCGGGCTGCCCTATCTGTCCCCAAATTACCCCCGATATCGCTGTGGGTAGTTCAGTTAATCTCCTCGCAAACCACGATCGAAAAACCATTGACTTTATAGTTATCGGCAATTACTGTCCCTTGATCCACAGACCAACAATTATAATCGGTTTCTGCCCAAGCTGCCGTGTCAATAATTCTTAGCCAACGATAATTATTCGATGACGGGGGAAGACGAAAATCCACTGGCAGATAATACATATTAATTAACACCAAAAAATCGTGATCGCCGACGGCACTACCATCAATTAAAAACCAAATACAGCGATCATCGGCAGTTAAATCGCTAACCCCATCGGGTTTTTTAAATAAATAGGTGACATCATTGCCTGCATCGAGAACCATATCGCCATAGCGGCGCTGTTTTAGTGCTATATGATTGTTTCTTAAGTGAGCAATATAAGCGGCAAAAATAAATAAAGGATTGCGTTCTTCTTGATTAGTTCCCGTGCCAAAATTATTGTGATAAGCTTCCCGATAACCCGTGGGCAGTAGATGGGGTGAACGGGTGGCGATCATATCATAATTATTCCAAGTGGCCACACTATCAATATTGTAGGGATTATTATTACCATTTTGGCTGCGGCCAAATTCATCGCCCCAGACAGTCATGGGAACACCGCGAGACAAAAATTGAATCGTCCAAAAGTTGCGTAATCTTTGGCGACGTAGGGCATGATCACCCCCAGAATCCCAAGAATCGTTATTATTATTGCCGCCATCGGAAGGGCCAAAGGGCCAGGGAGTGAGGTTATTTTTATGGTTATAACTGACCAAATCCATCAGGGTAAAACCATCGTGGGCAACAATAAAATCGATCGATTTTTGTGGTCCGCCTTGGTCGTTAAAATTGCAATAATCTCCGTTCACCTGTTCGATGAATTTAAAAGTATTACCATCTCCCTTTAAAAAACGCCGAATTGCATCGCGATAACGGCCATTCCACTCGCCCCAACCCGTCGGGAAATTCCCCACTTCGTAACCCCAGCTATCCCAAGCTTCGGCGATCATTTCGGCATCGTATTTCTTGCCTAATTGCTCGATCTTTTCTAACAAAGTATGTTTAGGGAAGAATTGTTTTTGTTTGCCCCGATCTTCTCGTTGATGACTAGAAGGAGTTCGGCCGAGGACGGGGGCCAGATCAAAACGAAAACCATCAACTCCCATGGTTTCTAACCAATAGGTGAGGGAATCAAGAACCAGATTACAGGTGACAATATGGGAAAAGTTTAATTGATTTCCGCAGCCTGTCGCTCCATCGACTAGATAATGTTCATCGGTGAGTTGATAGTATTCCACCACATCAAAACCACCAAAACTAACAAATCCGGTGACATCGTTGCTGCCCCAATTGCCCCCTTCTCCGGTGTGATTATAGACCACATCGAGATAAACTTCCATACCTTGGTCGTGGAAAGCTTTGACCATGGCC
>NZ_JASJFG010000640.1:0-5708 GCF_030065375.1 Microcystis sp. M49636_WE2
ACTCCTTTCTGGCAATCAGTTAACAAAGAAGCTATTATGCTATGAGTAAAAATTCCCCTCACGATCAACTAATTAGGTATCGTTTAAATCGTGCAGAGGAAGCTTATCAAGATGCTTGTTCTCTTGCTGATGGTGCAAGATGGAATAGTTGTATCAATCGTCTATACTATAGTTGCTTTTATGCTGTTACGGCTTTACTTGCTTATGATAATCTCTCATCTCCAAAACATACAGGTGTCCGTAGTCTCTTCAACAAAAACTACATCCGTAGTGAAATTATTTCAAAAGACTTTGGTGCAGTTTATAACGAATTGTTTGAATACCGTCTCGAAGCAGATTATACAGACTTTGCAGATTTTGATGAATTACAAGTTCTTCCTTTTATTGCAAAAGTGAGAGATTTTTTAAATATAATTTCAGACCTGCTTCCTGCTGATTAAATGACAAAAGTATTGTATGACAATACATTAAGTAAAGAGCATCTCAATACACAAATGATTCGTAATAATTTACAAATGATGCGACAGTCACATCCATCGTCTTAACTGTGATTGATGGGATTATGGGATGGACTATAATTGATCATTGATGAAGACTTGCTGAATACAACACAATCATAGTATTCATTCAATCATTCAAATAACAGTTTAGACTTATTATGGGATTACCGTAGGTGCTTCTCATCGATGCCTCTTAGATTACCAGATTTTGTCCCCCCCGAACGGTGACAATTTATCAGCGTTTTCTCCTTGTTTGTCGCCGGTGATGCCATTGACTGAGGAGACGATAACTAACAAAATAAGTGATAATGCTCGCCAACAGACCTGTAATCAAACTGCCAAAAAATAGCGTTAATAAAAATTCACCGCTCAAACTTGCCCAATTTTCCGCCCAACTTTGGTTAGAGGCAAAAATACGACTATCGATCGCTTGATTTCCTTGACCTAAAAACAATTCTCCCAATTTATAATTAAACAAAAACAGGGGAATATAGGTAAAAGGATTACTCACCCAAGTGGCTGCCGCTGCCGCAATTTTATTGCCCCGCACACAGAAAGCTAAAAAAATCGCAATAATGATCTGTAATCCCATCCAAGGAAAAGCCCCAGAAAACACCCCCACCGCTAACCCGCGAGCGATTTCGATCGGATGTCCCTGCAATCGCACCAAGCGAATCCACCAGTAGCGACAGGAGCGCGTCAGACGATTAATTAGGTTATTCCCTTTATTTTTCGCTTTTAATGACCGTGAGCGCATATTTTCGGGCATAAATGCTGACAAAATTGATCCTGACTTCAATTTTAGCAAGGAGTGATTCAGAGATGTTGAACACAGGGGATACGATCGCCGCTATCGCTACGGCGATCGTTCCAGAACAGGGTAGTATCGGTATTGTCCGTTTATCCGGTAGCGAGGCAGTGGCGATCGCTCGTAGGCTGTTCCATACCCGCAATCGTCAACCCTGGGAAAGTCATCGTCTTCTCTACGGTTATATCCGACATCCCCACAGTCAGGCAATTATCGATGAAGCTTTGCTGTTGCTCATGTTAGCGCCTCGCTCTTTCACCCGCGAGGATGTGGTGGAATTTCACTGTCATGGCGGCATTATGCCCGTACAACAGGTGTTACAGTTATGTCTAGAAAATGGGGCGCGTTTGGCACAAGCGGGGGAATTTAGCCTGCGTGCCTTTCTTAACGGCAGAATTGACCTAACTCAAGCCGAAAGCGTCGTCGATCTCGTTGGGGCGCGTTCTCCCCAAGCGGCACAATTTGCCCTCGCTGGGTTGCAGGGGAAACTCGCGCAACCGATTCGGCATTTGCGTGCCACCTGTCTCGATATTTTGGCCGAAATTGAGGCCCGTATTGACTTTGAAGAGGATTTACCGCCCTTGGATCACGAGGCGGTTCTCCATAGCATAGAACAGGTTTTTTGTCAAGTAAATTTAATTTTAGCCACCGCCGAGCGCGGGGAATTGCTGCGTAGTGGTCTGAAAGTGGCGATCGTGGGACGGCCGAATGTGGGTAAATCCAGTTTGTTAAATGCTTGGAGTCGGAGCGATCGAGCGATTGTCACCGATTTACCCGGCACTACCCGCGATATCGTCGAATCTCAGCTAGTTGTGGCAGGAATCCCCGTACAAGTCCTCGATACGGCTGGAATTCGCTCGGCCAGCGATCGAGTCGAACAAATTGGGGTGGAACGTTCCCGCCAAACGGCCCGGTCTGCTGATTTAGTTCTCTTAACCGTCTCCGCAGAGTCAGGATGGACCGAGGAAGACGAGGAAATTTATCGCTCTGTCAGCGATCGCCGATTAATTTTAGTGATTAATAAAATTGATTTAGCTCATCCCGAAACGGTAATTTATCCAGCAGAAATTGAGCGAGTTGTCAAGCTTTCCGCCGCCCAAAATCAGGGTATTGAAGAGTTAGAAAAAACTATTATTAATGCTGTCCAAAATCAAGAAATACAGGCGGCTAATTTGGATTTAGCCATTAATCAACGACAGGCGGCCGCTTTAACTAGGGCGAAAATTGCTTTGCAACAGGTCAAAAACACAATTGACGAAAATTTGCCTTTTGATTTTTGGTCGATCGATCTGCGTACTGCCATTCAATCCTTAGGAGAAATTACCGGCGAAGAAGTGACTGAATCGGTACTTGATCGCATTTTTAGCCGTTTTTGTATTGGTAAATAAGCAATGAGGAAATCTGGTCAACTGTGTTGGGTTAACTGTAGTCTTGTTGAGGATTGTATAACTCAGATATTACTGGAAAAAAAGACTTTCCAAGCGGCCGTAATAATGGCACTTCCCAAAAGGATAATCAATGTCCAGACCTGATTTTTTTGGGTTCCTTCCACTGATTTTAGCCGATTGTCGATGCCTTCAATTTTCCCGTCTAAAACTTTAATATCCCCTTTGATATCTGCTTGTCCTATCTCAAGTTTTGTTAAGCGATTATCTAATCGATCAAACCGTTCATCAATCTTATCGAATTTCTGGCTAACTTCCTTGATACTGTCTTTAATTTCTTTAAGGACGACATCCAGGGAATAAGTAACAGTTTCGTTAGACATTGGGTCAACTCCTATACTGCATCTGGTTGGATATAATTTTATCTCAAGTCTAGGCTTTAAGAAAATTTTCTTTCAGGAGCGGTTAACTGTAGTCTTGTTGAGAATTAGAGAACTCAGATATTACTGGAAAAAAAGACTTTCCAGGCAGCCGTAATAATGGCACTTCCCAAAAGGATAATCAATGTCCAGACCTGATTTTTTTGGGTTCCTTCCACTGATTTTAGCCGATTGTCGATGCCTTCGATTTTCCCGTCTAAAACTTTAATATCCCCTTTGAGATCGGCTATTCCTATTTCTACTTTGGTCAAGCGCTCATCAATCTTATCGAATTTTTGACTAACTTCCTTGATACTGTCTTTAATTTCTTTAAGGACAGCTTCTAGGGAATAAGTAACAGTTTCGTTAGACATTTCGTAAACTCCTATACTGCATCTGGTTGGATATAATTTTATCTCAAGTCTAGGCTTTAAGAAAATTTTCTTTCAGGAGCGGTTAACTGTAGTCTTGTTGAGAATTAGAGAACTCAGATATTACTGGAAAAAAATACTTTCCAAGCAGCCGTAATAATGGCACTTCCCAAAAGGATAATCAATGTCCAGACCTGATTTTTTTGGGTTCCCTCTACCGATATTAGCCGATTGTCGATGCCTTCGATTTTCTCGTCTAATACTTTAATATCCCCTTTGAGATCGGTTAATCCTATTTCTAGTTTGGTTAACCGATCTTCTACCTTGTCAAATCTTTCGTTAACCCGCTTCTCAAGCGAGTCGATCTTTCCCTCAATCCTTGTGAGGACAGCTTCTAGGGAATAAGTAACAGTTTCGTTAGACATTTGGTAAACTCCTATACTGCATCCGGTTGGATATAATTTTATCTTAAGTCTAGGCTTTAAGAAAATTTTCTTTCAGGAGCGGTTAACTGTAGTCTTGTTGAGAATTAGAAAGATCAGATATTACTGGAAAAAAATACTTTCCATCCGGCCGTAAAAATGGCACTCCCCAAAAGGATAATTAATGTCCAGACCTGATTTTTTTGGGTTCCTTCCACTGATTTTAGCCGATTGTCGATGCCTTCGATTTTCTCGTCTAACACTTTAATATCCCCTTTGAGATCGGTTAATCCTATTTCTACTTTTGTCAAGCGCTCATCAATCTTATCGATCTTTCCCTCAATCCTTGTGAGGACAGCTTCTAGGGAATAAGTAACAGTTTCGTTAGACATTGGCTAAACTCCTGTACTGCATCTGGTTGGATATAATAATTTTATCTTAGTCTAGGCTTTTTGGCATTCCTTACCCTATAGTTAACTTCACTTCTGTCCAACCACTGAGATAGTGTTAGGTGAAAACTTCGCTACTTTCTTGTCACTGATTACCCGTTACTGTTCATTCTCTAGGAAAAAACCCTAACTGCCAATTTTTTCGGGAACTTCCTAACATCCCATTCATCTTAAAGCCTAGATTCCGCCTGGAAAAAGGAGGAAATCCAGAGGAGTTTCCGGCTTTTTTCCTAGCCCTCTCGGTTTTCTTTTGGTATAAATTGGGTTATGCGTGCAAAGGAGTGAGCGAGTGACGTTTAGCATCGAACCAAAAATTATCAATCCGCCCAAAAACCGTCATGATTATCAATTGTCGGAAGTAATTCGCTATCGTGCTTGGGTAGAGATTGATCGATCTGCCCTACAACAAAACGTGCGAAAAGTCAAAGCCCTGTTAGCCCCAAAAACGGAATTAATGGCGGTAATTAAAGCCGATGCTTACGGACACGGGGCAGTTAAGGTGGCTAACAGCGTTTTAGAAGCTGGGGCGCAATCTTTAGCCATCGCGACTATCGGGGAAGGTATCGAACTACGCGAAGCGGGAATCGTTGCCCCAATTATGATTTTAGGGGCAGTCAATACCCTGGAAGAAGTGGCAGCCTTAGCCCATTGGCAATTGCAACCCACCCTGGTGCAAATCGAACAGGTACAAATTTTTGCCACCGTGATGAGACGCTTAGAACAGCGGCTGCCGGTTCATATCAAACTAGATACGGGGATGTCTCGCTTAGGTACACAATGGCAAAACGGCACAAAATTCGTCGAACAGGTTTTAGAGGCTCCTAACCTGAAAATTGCCAGTATATACTCCCATTTTGCCACGGCTGACGATCCCAATCCCGAGATCATGCAGTTACAACGGCAAAGATTCCAACAAGCGATCGCTGAGTTAAGATCAAAAGGTTATCATCCCCCCTGTCTGCATTTAGCCAACTCTGCCGCTACCCTAAGCGATCGATCTCTGCACTACGATCGAGTTAGAGTGGGATTAGCTCTCTACGGTCTTTATCCCGCCGATCATCTCACCGATAAAGTCCCTTTGCAACCCGTCCTGCAAGTAAAAGCGCGCATTGCCCAAGTCAAAACCATTGCCGCCGGTTCGGGAGTGAGTTATGGTCATCAGTACATAGCCGCAAAAGATACTCGTATTGCTGTGGTCGGTATCGGTTACGCCGATGGAATTCCCCGCAATCTCTCCAATCGTTTAAAAGTATCCCTGAGAGGACGTTTAGTACCCCAAATCGGCGCGATAACCATGGATCAGTTAATGATTGACGTGAGCGAGATTCCAGAGGTAAAAACAGGGGAAATCGTC
>NZ_JASJFG010000626.1:0-6087 GCF_030065375.1 Microcystis sp. M49636_WE2
CAACCCTAGTAGAACTCTTACGTTACCGCGCCACGGCACAACCAGAGGGCCATGCCTACACTTTTCTTATCGATGGTAAAAAAGAAACCCCACCTTTAACCTACAGTGAACTCGATCGCCAAGCAAGAGCAATCGCCGCCTATTTGCAAAAATACCAGGCCCAAGGGGAACGCGCCCTATTACTCTATCCTCAAAGTTTAGAAGTAGTGGCCGCTTTTTGTGGTTGTCTCTACGCGGGAGTGATTGCCATTCCCGTCCCCCCACCGGAATCGGGACGACTTAAGCGCACTTTGCCCCGTTTACGCGCAATTGTCAAGGATGCTAATGCCACCTTTGCCCTAGTTACCGAAAGTATTCTGACTCTTATTGAAGGTGTTAAGGAAGAATTCCCAGAATTCGACCAAATGAAATGGATTACTACCGAAAGTATTGATATTTCCCTAGCGGACCAATGGCAAGATCCCCAGGTGGATAAATCGGCGCTTGCTTATCTGCAATATACCTCCGGTTCGACTAATATCCCCAAAGGGGTGATGCTAAGTCATTTTAACCTGATGCACCATTGCGGTTACTTGCAAAAAGCTTGTGGTTACGAACCGGATAGCGTTACCCTAACTTGGATGCCCTATTTTCACGATTACGGGTTAGTCGAGGGTATCACCGTCCCCCTCTACAACGGTACACCCTGCTATCTCATGTCTCCCTTTGCTTTTATTAAGCGTCCGATGCAGTGGTTAAAAAATATTACTAAGTACAAAGTTACTCATAGTCAGGCCCCCAACTTCGCCTATGATCTTTGTACTCGCAGGATTAAAGCTGCCGATTTAGCGGAATTAGACCTGAGCAGTTGGCAGGCCGCGGGAAATGCCGCCGAACCGATTAACCCAAAGGTCATGGCCAAATTTGTCGATACTTTTGCAGATTATGGCTTTTCTTGGCAAACTTTCGCCCCTGCCTACGGATTAGCTGAATATACCCTCTTGATTTCCAATAAACCCAAGGGAACCACCCCAATTATCACCGCTTTGGATGCCACCGCCTACGAACGCGGTAAAATTGTCCCTGTAGGCTCTGATCGAACTACGGGAGTTAGATACGTCCCCAGTTGTGGTCGTCGCGTCTGTGATACCCGTATAGCTATCGTTAATCCCGATACTTTCACCCTTTGTGCAGCCGATGAAGTGGGCGAAATTTGGGCCAGTGACCCCAGTATGGCCGCTGGATATTGGCAACGGGAAGACGCAACTAAAGAGACTTTTCAAGCTTATCTTGCTGATACGGGAGAAGGACCGTTTTTACGCACCGGAGATTTAGGTTTTCTTCTCGATGGGGAATTACATATCACGGGACGGATTAAGGATTTAATTATTGTCCGTGGTAGTAATCATTATCCCCAGGATTTAGAATGGTCAGTACAGCATCTTAATGAGGTTTTTCGTCCCGATTATGGTGCCGCTTTTTCTATTGAAGATAATGGCGAGGAACAGTTAGTTATTGTCCAGGAATTGGAACGTCGCAGCGGCGAATTAGATACGGCTAAATTAATTGCTGATATTCGTCAGGAAATCGCCGAAGAACACGAAATTATGACCCATGCGATTGTTTTGGCTAAATCGGGAACAATTCTCAAAACTGCCAGTGGCAAAATTCAACGCCGCGCTATTAAACAGAATTTTCTCAATGGTAATATGAGTATTATCGATGCTTGGTCAGAAAATCCTCAGTTAGTTAGTAAATTCGATCGCTCTATTTCTGAAACAGAAGCATAGTTTTTTGGGTGGGCATCGCTCACCCGATCGAGCATAACAGAGGCAGGGGGCAGGAGGCAGGGGTAGGGTTGATTCATAGTAGGGTTGATTCATAGTAGGGTTGATTCATAGTAGGGTTGATTCATGAATCAACCCTACCCGTTGGGGGCGTGGCGCCGCCCCAAACCCCGGAGCGCATTAGTTTTTCGGTGGGATGCTTACAGACGGCTGCTGATATATCTGTAATAATTTAAGAGTCACTCCACTTGCATTTGAACAGAAAAAGTAAGGGCGAAGCATTCGGATAGGAAATCTACGGTTTCAGCGATAGGTTATCGCTCGAATGCTTCGCCCCTACGGGACCCTTGACTTGTGGGGAAAGGTAGAAATTAAGAGGCAAATAATCCCGATGTTAATAAAGACATCAGCCAGATTAAAAACAGGAAAATTAATCAATCTAAAATCGAGAAAATCCACCACATAACCAAACAAAAAGCGATCGATACCATTGCCGAAAGCCCCTGCTAAAATAAAACCGTAGGCTAATTGTTCCCAACGATTTAAATGCGGTCCAAAGTAAGCAAAAGCCATTAATCCCAAACTAACTAATAAGGATAGCCATTTGAGCCAACCAACACCGCCCCGAAAAGCACTAAAAGCCGCCCCGGTATTAATCACAAATGTAAAATGAAAAACCCCCGGAATAATCGGGAAAGTATCACCAATTTGCTCAAAACTCTGCACGGTTATATACTTAGTTACTTGGTCTAAAATTAGACCAATCACCGCCACTATCCAAAACCAGCGATTTTTTTTAAACATTGGCTGTGGCATCAATAAAATAATAATTTACGGAAGAAAAAGGCAATAATTACCACCACACAAATTACTACTAACTGCCCTAAAAATGGCCAGACTGAATAATTCATAAATAGGGTGGGCAAACTATCGGGAAAGGTGATTTGACCGGCTTGGGGCTGAAAAATCGACAATCCCAGCATATATAATAAACCGCACAGATGAATCACTAACAAACCAGCAAAGGCACTTAAAGCCAGAGTTTCTATCTTAGCCCGCCAGCGAAAAGCCAGCCAACCACACAGCCATGCCCCCGGCATAAAGCCTAAAATATAGCCAAAACTGGGTTCTTTCAGATAACCCATTCCCCCACCCTGGGCAAACACCGGCAACCAAGTTAAACCGAGAAAAATATAGGCCACCTGGGCGAGAAGCCCAGCATTTTTGCCCCCCAGACAGGCCGTTAATAATACTGCCCCAATTTGGTAAGTTATGCCTAGTTTTTGCGAAGATAGACCCGCAGCCGACCAACTAGCTAGGCTCACTGGAACAAATGTACTAAAAATTGTCAGCAGCAAACCAATCAAGGCCCAGATTAACTCATTGGGAACCGATGCGGAAGCGCGCCGCGGCGGAGATTCTCGTCCTCGACGTGATTTAGGTTGCCTGTTGGGGTTGGTATTCACCGGGGATGGGGGCTTCTCCTCCTATTAAACTAAGATCAGCCAACATCGCCTGATCCTGTTGGGGGGGTTGTCCTAGAGTGGTCAAATAATGCCCAATCAGCATAGCATTAATTCCCGATTTTAGCCCCAGATTTTGCAATTCTCCCATCACCGCCTCTCGTCCCCCAGCATAACGGAGGATTTGTTGGGGTAAGATAAACCGGAAAATAGCGATCGCTTTTAGGGCAGTAAAGGGATCCAGTTTGGGTAAATGACCTAGAGGGGTGCCACTTCTGGGGTTTAATAGGTTAATCGGCACTGATTCCACTTCTAATTCCGCCAGAGAAAAAGCTAAATCAATGCGATCAGTCCAACTTTCCCCCATACCGATAATTCCGCCGGTACAAGCCTGAATTCCTGCCGCTTTCAGGTTTTTTACCGTTTCTACCCGATCCTGCCAACTGTGGGTGGAGACGACGTTAGGATAAAAATTCTCGGAAGCCTCCAGATTGTGATTATAACGGGTAACTCCGGCTTCTTTTAAGGCTTGCGCTTGGGCAAGGGTTAACTCTCCTAGGGCGCAACAGGGTTTAATCTTGGCGGTTTCGATGATTTCTTGAACTGTGGCCAGTATTTCCTCGAATTCCTTGGATTTGGGGCTATTATACTTTAATCCCCGACCTTGACTAACTAAACAGAAGCGTTTGGCCCCCGCGTCGGCTGCCGCTTTCGCATGGCTGACGATTTCCTCGCGACTTTTTAAACCGTAGATAGGCGAATCTTGTCCGGGATGGTGGACGGATTGGGAACAAAAACTACAATTTTCCGAACAACTTCCCGATTTTATGTTGATAATGCTACATAAATCCACCGTATTACCACAACAGGCCTGACGAATGCGATCGGCAGCTTCACATAAGCTGAAAATATTTTCCTGACCTTCGATCGCAGTTAAAGCTAGGGCCTCTTGCTTACTGAGTCGATCTCCGGCGATAATCTGATTAGCCCTAGTCTGTAACCAGTTTTTTAAGGCTTCTCCCTCCATGGGGATAGATTGAGTAGCGGTGTGTGTAGAGACTTGTACCACGTCGTTTATGCTCTGACTAAGTTAGGCTCATCTTATCATTATTCAGTTACCGAGGAAAGATTAATAAAAAACTTTAGAAAAAAATACTCTTTTGTGCTAAACTACCCGCAAAAGTTATATTGTCTCCGATTTTATGAAAGTTATTCCGACGGAAATTCCTGATGTTTTAATTATTGAACCGCAAGTTTACGGAGACGATCGAGGTTTTTTCTTGGAGAGTTTTAATCAGAAAGATTTTCGAGAAAAAACTGGGGTTAATACCACTTTTGTCCAGGATAATCACTCTATGTCCTTAAAAAATGTCCTGCGAGGATTGCATTATCAAATCCCCAATCCCCAGGGTAAACTGGTGCGAGTAGTGAACGGTAGTGTTTTTGATGTGGCAGTGGATGCGCGTCAAAGTTCCCCCACTTTTGGGCAATGGGTAGGCTGTGTTTTAAGTGCGGAAAATAAACGTATTTTCTGGGTTCCCGAAGGTTTTGCCCATGGTTTTCTAGTCCTCTCCGACCGAGCAGAATTTCTCTACAAAACCACTAATTATTATTATCCCCAATACGAAAAAACCATCGCCTGGAATGATGCCGATTTAGGGATTGATTGGCCCCTAGAAGTCCCCCCGATTCTCTCCCCTAAAGACCAAGCTGGACAACCCTTTAAATCCGTGGAAGTTTTCCCCTAAAGACGATGAAAAAAGTTTTATTAATTGGTGCTAAAGGTCAAGTGGGACAAGAGTTACAAGTAACTTTACCCCAGTTAGGTGAAGTTATTAGTATCGGTCGAGAAGAACTAGATTTAACCAACTCGGAAAAAATCGGCCAGTTAATTAGGGAAATTCACCCCAATTATCTCATTAATGCCTCCGCTTATACGGCAGTGGATAAAGCCGAAACCGAGCCAGATTTAGCCTATTCTATCAATGCTACAGCCCCGAAAATTATGGCGGAATCTGCCGAGAAAATTAAAGCTAAATTTCTCCATATTTCCACCGATTATGTGTTTGATGGTCGAAAAAATACTCCCTATCTAGAAACCGATCTAACTAATCCTTTAGGGGTTTATGGACAATCAAAGTTAAGGGGAGAAGAGGAGATTAAGACTGTTAATTCTCAGGCAATTATCCTGCGGACTGCTTGGGTTTACGGTAGTTATGGCAAAAGTAATTTTGTCAAAACTATGCTGAGATTAGGTAAGGAAAGAGAGGAGTTAAAAGTAGTTGTTGATCAGGTGGGAAGTCCCACTTGGGCCAAAGATATCGCCACGGCCATTACTCAGCTTTTAATTAATGCCGATAATCCCCCAGGAATCTATAATTTTACTAATAGCGGTGTCGCCAGTTGGTTTGATTTAACTAAAGCGATTTTTGAGGAGGCAAAAATAAGCGGTATTCCCCTAAAAATTCAGAGAGTAATTCCGATTACTTCTGCTGAATATCCTACCCCGGCAGTGCGTCCGGCCTATTCGGTTCTTTCCGGTCAAAAAATCTCGCAACAATTGGGTTATATTCCTCCCTATTGGCGGGATTCTCTCAAAGCTATGCTCAACCAACTATTTAATCTTTAAAACTATGAAAGCGCTAATTTTATCTGGTGGTAAAGGTACGAGGTTACGTCCCCTAACTTATACTGGGGCAAAACAGTTAGTTCCCGTGGCCAATAAACCGATTTTATGGTATGGAATCGAGTCAATTGTCGCCGCAGGAATTACCGATATTGGCATTATTATCAGTCCCGAAACTGGGGAAGAAATTCGTCAGACCACGGGCAGTGGTGAACAGTTTGGGGCTAAGATA
>NZ_JASJFG010000290.1:0-6582 GCF_030065375.1 Microcystis sp. M49636_WE2
AGTAGCACTTTTTAGGGCTAAATAACCTAAACCGAGACATAAAAGCGCATTTACGCCCAAAAATGCCTGAGCGATCGTACCAGAACCTAACCAGATCAGAGTAGGATGGATAACAGCACTGATACCTAAAGTCACCGCCATGGCTAAAGATACCCCCACTGCTAACCATTTTGCTTGGGGATGACTCAAAAGCAGAGCAATCAGGACAAAGGGCAGGATAACACTAGCAAAAAGCGGATTAAGGGCAGAACTTCCCTGAATAACGCCTCCTAGGTCGGAAAGAGAACTCCCCATCACTCGGAAAGGCCATTGGGGTAAATCGAAGATATAAAGACCTCTGAGGAAAAATAAGCCAGAACTGCCAAAAATTAGACCAGCATTCAAAAATCCGTTCCAGGAGAAGGGAAAATAACTTCTCAGCCACCAAGCAAGAAGATAAGAACCCAAAACCATAGCCATTTTGGGTAAAACTGCCACCGCACCGCCATCAATCCAGAAACGGGGATTGAGATAACCGTTATCGCGCAACCAACGCCAAAAATCCCGGAAAGTAATCTGTCCTTTCAGGGCCAATTGTAGGGCATTGCCCGCGTCTAATTGTCCGGCCCCAAAATGATTAAAGGGATCATCATTGATCTTACGGGCCGACTGTTGCAAAACCTCTAAAACTGCACTGGGTTCTTTAATTCCCGCAGCTTTGATTAAAGCTACCACCCCAGCAACGTGAGGGGCTGCCATGCTGGTTCCCTGAAAACCGAGGAACGCCGGTTCCCCCCCCTTAGCCGGATCGATGGTTTCTTGGATAATTTTACCCGTATCGGAGCCGCCTGGGGCAGCAATATCGATTCCGGCCCCGAAATTAGAATAGGGGGCTTTATTTCCGGAGGCATCTACCGCAGAAACGCCGATAACGTGGGGAAAACGGGCGGGATAGGCGGCGGAATTATCATCGGCATTACCGGCGGCGGCGACGATTACCACACCTTTACTATAGGCATATTCGATCGCCTCTTTCATTACTTGGGTTTCGCCCCCACCCCCTAAACTCATATTGATGACATCAGCTTTATTATCGACGGCAAAACGGATCGCTTCGGCAATATCTCCCACGGTTCCCCCACCCGTCCCGGAAAGCACCTTGAGGGGCATAATTTTGGCTTTGTAGGCGATGCCGGCCACCCCGTAGTTATTATTGGTCGATTGGGCAATTGTTCCCGCTACATGGGTTCCGTGACCGTTATCGTCCTCGGCATTGCCGCGATCGTTGACGAAGTCGTAGCCTTCGACAAACTCGGTTTCTCGCAGATCGGGAACTTTTGATACACCTGTATCAATCACGGCGACGGTGATCCCTTCACCGTGATTTTCTTCCCAAGCGCGTTCGATGTTAATTCCCCTCAGGTTCCACTGTTTGCTATAGTCGGGGTCATTGGGGGCGATAAAAGCATGATAAATATAATCGGCTTCGATCGATTCGGTGTATTTTTTTAGGTCGGAATTGCGGAGAGTTTTCAGTAGTTTGCTATCTCCTGCCACGGTGTAAAGATGTTCATCGATGGAAAAGATACTATTTAAACTGGTGGTTTTTCCGGCTTTTTTGTTGATAGCATTTAACTGCTCATCGAGTACGCTGACGGGTATATCGTCTTTAAAGTCGATCAAAATTGATTGATATTCGCCCCGATTTGCTAATCCGGTAAAGTTAAAAATAGCAAATCCTAGACCGATAATAAATAGGGTTAACAATAAAAGTTTTTTCATAGATTTCCTAAGAATTTATCATTACAAGCTAAGGTTTTTGTAGTTTTGATGAGAAAAGCTTATCGAAGTTCCCCTATTTTTGTCTCGGTTAAAGATAGAACTAACCGGTCACAAAAAAGTCACCTGTTGTTTATTTTAAGCTCGATCGCCGATCACTGTTAATTCCCGACTGGCAAAAATAGCTTCGTAGTGGCGATAATGTTTAAATTCCAGGAGATTATAGAAAGGATCCTCCAGGAAAAAGGTTTTATGTTCGGTTATCTCCCCATTAAAGCGAGTTTTTGGTTCTAGATAAAATTTTAGTTGATTGACTCGTGCTTTTTCGAGAAGATTGTCCCAATCGCTGGCATCCGGCAGAATTAGACCAAAATGGCGAGGATAAATGCTATTTTGGGGAGTAAGAGGCATTTCGGTGACGTGAGCGACTACCTGATGACCGTAGAAATTTAAGATTATCGCTTTCTCGGTTTCCCTTCCTGCTAAACAACCTAAACCATCACAGTAGAAGCTTTTAGCGGTGGACACATTGGTAATCGGAATAGCGAGATGAAAAATTGCAGGTTGATTCATGGCGATCGATTTTATCCGCGCTCTACTAGGTTCTATTGTAGCGATCGAGGGGCAACTGTTACAGGAATTTTTTAAAAAATTGGCAATTACCTAAAGTTTGCAGAATAAATCTAAAAACCTTGTTGGATAATATCTTTAGGCTTTTTTGACATCAAAAAGTGCCGACTCTTAGAGTAATCGCAGGGAAATTTTAGGCACTTTTTCCCTGAAAATCGATAAAACCCCACACCCCACACCCCACACCCCACCTAAAGACTTTGTGCGATTCTAAAACCAGCGTGTTGATAAAAATTCCGGCGAAACCAATTGCGATAGTAGGGTAGGATTTCTGTGCCGTTAGTCACCCAAGCTCCTCCTAACATCATTTTATGTTGACTATTAAAAAAAGGAGTGGAATTGTCAGCATAGAGGTAATGGGGTTGAAAGTCAGTTAAGGGATTAAAATCATCTTCTAGCCATTCCCAGACGTTACCGCGTAAATCATAAATTTCTGAGTTATTGCCCGTATTTTTTAACATTCCCACGGGAGTGGGAGAACAGAATTTTAAATTGAGGTTATAGTCATCAAAGTTATCGTTTTCTAGGCTATAACATCGATTTTTTTGATTGCCATAGGTGACTAAATTCCACTCAGCTTCCGTCATTAAACGTATTCCTTGACCTTGAAAACGACAGTAAGCGATCGCTTCATAATAGTTAACTTCTACCGGCCAATCAAGAGGTAAATCGAGAACATCAAACATGGCTCGATGTTGATAATTTCCCCCCTTATCTACCAGCCAAAATTTAGGATATTTGACTCGATAATGATTTTTCCATTGCCAAGCTTCCTCATCCCAATAACTGGGATTTTCGTAGCCACCATTATGGACAAATTCTTTAAATTCTCCGTTGGTAATCATATATTTACTCACCAGAAAATTGTTAACTTGAACTTGCCGATAACCATACTCGTTGTCCCAACCATAAATAGGAGAATCTTGGGGTTTACCAATTTCTACTATTCCCCCAGAAACCTCCACCATTTGATTAGGATAAGCTTGACCAAAAGAAGGGGCATAATGCCAACCTTGAGGACGTTGCAGACAGTCTAAGGGCAGTTGTCTGAGTAACATTGAAGATGTTTCAAAGTGAACACGCTGATGCTCAATTCCCATCATTAATGCCCAGAGAGAATGCTGAGGATGAATAGGAAGATTAAGGGGGATATTTTTAATTATTTCGACCACAATTTCATAGACTTGTTGCCGATATTCCCAAACCTTAGCCACCCCGGGCCACTGAATTTGGGCGATAGCAGAGTTTAATTCTTCAGGAGTTGCTGGATCTACTCCCACTCCAAACAATAATTCATAGTCAGGATTAGGGCTTTTTTTTAATAGGTTAACCAGCTGCAATTTATTCAGATAAAAAGCGGCAGCATGACCTAAATAAAAAATTAGGGGATTTCTTAAATCGTCAGGGTTACAATAAAAAGCTTCTTCTTTGATGATGCTTTTTAACAGCATATCTTCTAATTGCCAAGCATTTTCAAAATAGTCTAGTAGATTTTCTCGACTACAGTTGTTTAGAGAGATAGGAGCCTGTGCTTGAATCTTTTCCATGTTTTTATTCTTCTATTACTAATGATAATGTTTTCGTTATCTATAGGGATAACTGACAGAGAATTAAACCGAATAAATTTTCAGGATCGGTGAAAACCTTGAGCGGGTTTAATCCCTTTGATTCTAGGTCTTTTTGCATAGTTTCTAGGTTGAATTTACGCGAAATTTCTGTTAAAATACTTTCCGACGCTTGAAAATTAACCGTTAAATCGAGTTTTTTCAGATGAACAGGATGAGTTTTGTGACAAATTAAATACATTTCAATTTGAGATTTATCTTGATTATAGATAGCTTGATGACTAAATAAATCAAGGTTAAAATCAGCTTGAAAACGCCAATTTAAATGGGAAAGCATATTTAAATTAAAAGCGGCCGTCACCCCTTGAGCATCATTATAAGCTGCTTCTAAAATTGCCACCGGTTTTTGCAGATCAATCCCCAATAAAAAATAATCTCCAGCTTTTAGTACATTGGCAATCTTTTCTAAAAATTTATCACATTCAGATGCAGAAAAATTACCGATCGAACTTCCCAAGAAAAAAATCATTCTGGTATTATCGGAAGCATTTTGATAATAAGCTAAGGCCTGTTCATAGGTTCCAATTAACCCCTGAATAGGTAAATTAGGATATTCTTTTTGTAATTCTATGGCACTAGCTTGGAGAATAGTTTCACTAACATCGATAGGTACATATTTAGAGGATTTTTGCTGTTGATAATAAGCATCCAATAACAGACGAGTTTTAGTGGAACTACCACTACCTAATTCTATCAATTCGCAGGGACCTGTATAGGCGACAATTTCTTGAGCATATTCTTGGAGAATAGCCGCTTCTGTCCTAGTGGGATAGTATTCTGGCAATTGACAGATTTCTTCAAAAAGTTGCGAACCTTGCCGATCATAAAAATATTTAGATGGTAAACTTTTGGGGGTTTTAGTTAATCCTTCAATCACATCTTTGCCATCATCTCTAACTATATTTTGTCCCGTAGCAGCGGTGGCTAAATACTCAATTTGTAACAGTTCTTGGTTAGATTGTTTAAGTTGCATAGATTCTCCAGATTATTCTCCAGTTTTTTGATTGTTCTCGATCGATACCGAGGATGAAATCCACTTTGACAGCTTGAATGCTGGCAGAGATTATCATTCCCTAGTAATCTTACCACTAAAATGCCGCAAAATTTACCTCTTGTCTATCTAGACAAGGTTTATGGATGGTAAATAAAAGCTGTTAAATTGATCGCCAGTAAGCTGATGTTATTCAAGTAAAATTACCAGTTCAATTAATCAGTAAAGACTGCATTTCCTCTAAGGTAAGATTTTCTTGAATATAGCGAGGATTAAGGGGATGATAGGGACTAGCAAGACGATCTATCTTAATAATTGTAGCCGTTTCAGGAATGATCGGAATATCGGGATCATAGGGGGTGCTGCGAGTAAGGGAACTAGAAAAACCCTTAAAAATAGAGATTTCTTCCTCCTCCCCATCCACAGCAATAGTCACTAATAAAACCTCGTGGGGATTTTTGAGGGTGTATTGTTCGAGTTGTTGACCAATATTCATAGAAAAATGGCTAATTATCGATAGCTAAAAACTTACTGTTGTAAAGCTGAACGTCCCTGTTTGCCAAGGCGAATAAGAAGAAAATGGGCAAAATAGAGAGTATAAAAAGAGAGACCAACTAAACCAAAAAAGCCCAAAACATTAGCAGTAGCTTCTGAATGAAAAATCTCGCGAAACTGCCAGGGTGCTTCCTGCCAAACCTGACAATAGGGAGAATTTAGCAATTCCCCTGACATAGCACAGGAAAGAAAAGGTAAGGTAGAAATCGCGCCCAAAGGAGAATAGATAGTCACTGCCCAACGCCAAGCAGTGGTGACAAATTTAATCGGACTAGCGGGTAAATCTTTAATTTCATCGTTAATATCTACCCAAAACCAGAGAGAAATCGGGATTAAAATCTTAGCTAAAAAACTGGTGACAAAACCAATTGGCCAGGAAGCGATCATTAAATATACGGTAATTAATAAAAGACTAGCCACTCGCCAATAGATAATCAACAATTTTTGTAATGATTCGATTTTTGCAAATAAAGACCAAATTAACAAAATTGCCGGAATAATCACCGTAAATAGGACGGCTAAACGATAATCTATCCAAACGAGAGGACGAAACCAAAGTTGATTCATAAACTATTCAGACATAATTACACTGTCACCATTTTACTGTCTTCCGGTGCGGGAGCCAAAATCGGCCACAGCTTGACCAACAAACAAAAAAACGAGGGGCGATCCCTTTATAGCTGAGATCGCCCTAAAGCTAGGATTCTACTGTGAGGAGAGAAAAAACCGCTGCCTGACTGCATTAATCTTCATAAATGCGACACTCGGCGGCATCGGGATTAGAATCACAATAATTTTCGAAGTAGGTTTTTTGGGGGTGGTCCTGACGTTGGTGAGCGGCTTCTGCTTGTAATTCTTCCACCGCATCCCAAGCGGCGGCGCATTCGCCAGAGGTGGCACCTTCCGTACTACAGACGGCTCTGGCGTTTTCTAGCTCTTCTTGAATTTTATCTTGGATATTGCTCATGATTCCTCTGGAATTGATCTATTGACACTCTAACAATTATACAGTCACCTTCTCAA
>NZ_JASJFG010000836.1:0-5030 GCF_030065375.1 Microcystis sp. M49636_WE2
CAATAATTAACCTCCACTACCAAGGTCGGCTGCGTGCGATTCAGGTACATTTTTCTCCTGCTCAATTGGGAGATGAATTGACCAATGAGCAACTATTACTCAATTTCCCCGAATTACTGCCTTTATAGTCTTAATTTTGCCATTATGCTGCGCCAAGTAACGACAATCCTTTTAATTCTTACCCTTTGTTGCACAACGGTGGCCTGTGGTTCGTCGTCAAATCAAACTCAGTCACCGTCAGCTAATAACAGTAGTGTAAGACGAGAATCCAATCAGGTTAGTAGCGGTCGCTACGAGGTGCAACAAGCTACCTACGATGATGGAGATGGCACTTATACCCTAATGCTGTTAAACACCCCTGGGGGGACTTCTCCCCTCTTTCGCACCACTAACCTGCAAATGGCTAGATTAACCGAGGAGGATACCGCTAAAGGGGAAAAAACTGCGGTGGAAATCAACGGCGATCAGGCTACCCTATACATGACCGAAGATTTTAAAATTGAGTATGTCCATAATGTCACGGAAGTGCGGAACAATCCCCAAACCGGACAACAAGAAACCGTGGTGATTCGGCAAGAATCGAGTTTTTGGAGTCCTTTTTTCGGTGCTGTTGCTGGTCAAGCTTTGGGTAGTTTGCTCTTTCGTCCTCAATACTACGTTCCTCCCCTCTATACTCCGGGAGGTGTGATGACCGGTTTTGGTGGTTACGGTTCCACCTATAATCAGGCAGTAGATCAATACCGGACTAAACATAATAGTCCACCTCCGGCGGTCAAAAACCGGCAAACTCTCCGTTCTACTGGCAATTTACGTCGTTATCCTAGTAATACTCCCTCTAGTCCCAATCGCAGCACCACCACCACAAAACCCAGTGGTTCCGGTTATGGTTCGAGTACCCTGAAGAATTCGGGTAAATCTGATAATGTCAAACGTTCTCCTAGTTTCGGTTCCTCTGGTTCCCGTCGTACCCCTAGTCGCAGTGGTTTCGGCAGCAGCAGACGCGGCCGACGTTAGGAGGATTTGACTGGAGTGGTGGAAGATTAACCCTGTCTTCCCCACCTCAGAGATTGGGGATGGCAACTACTTAGGGTTTGCTGAAAAAATCTAAAAACCTTGTTGGATAAGGTTTTTAGACTTTTTCCCCCCCAAAAAGTGCCGACCATTGGAGTGATCGGGGAAAAATTCAGTTACTTTTTCTCTGAAAATTAGGTAATTGACCACCTGAAAATGGGTAAAACCCTACACCCCACACCCCACACCCCACACCCGACCCCCACGAAAAACTTTTTGCCGCAGACCCTACTTAAGAAGCAACCATTTTGCGAATTTCCGAATAGAAAACCGTTTGGCGATCGCCATTAGCCGACTGGATAATACTGGTACGCAATCTCAGATTAGGACTAGCAAACCAGATTCTTTCCTCGATACGATGGTGATTGTCCTCGATGGTTAAAGTCAAAGCTTGATCGCTTCTGAGATGATATTCTCCCAGCGCTGCCGATTTACCGTCCGATGTGATTAATTTTCCTTGCCAAGAATTTTCTGAGGGTAGCCAAACTAAATAGCTAGAACCGATTTTTTTCGGTTGTCCATAGTCCACGGAATTATCCCAAGTCGCTTTCCATCCCCCCAGACTGGCCTGGGACTGACAGTTATTTCCTAAACATAGTTGCACCACATCGGCAGCATCGGCAGCCAGCAAATCGATGGTGATTTCTGCTTTATTATTGGCAACTTTTTGGGCAGCTAATTGATAACTGGTACGCTGGGAAAACCATTTCCCCGCACAGAGATTAATAAATTCTTGAATGTCCATGAATGGCTGTAGGCAAAGATCGATCGCTCTGGAAGAATAGATTATTTATTCTATCCTATCCCTAGACGTTGGCCAATTTTTGCAAGGATAAACGGGCCGCTTCGCGCACTTGTGGGTGTTCGTCTTTGACCAAAAATTTTAAGGCTGCGATCGTTTTTTCCGCAGGAAGCTGGCCTAAAGCTTCCGCTAATCGCTGCCGGATTAACCAGTCATCGGAGTTAACAAAGGTTAAAAGCTTCTCGACGGTTTCCACTGCTTTGATTTCACCAAGGGCAGCAATAGCGGCCTGTTGAATAACCGCTTCGTTACTATCGAGGGCCGATAATAACACCTGTTTAGCCCGAATATCGCCCAAATTGCCCAAAGCGACGGCGGCACTAAAGCGGACTAACCATTGCGTGTCTTCGTAAAAAGCCCTCTGTAGGGGTTCAAAAGCGCGAATATCTTCTAAATAACCTAAAGCTCCCGCAGCATCGGCGCGAATGCCATAATCGGCATCATTGGCTAACAAATCTACTAGGATAGGAAAGCATTCCTCGGTTTGTTTGACTCCCAAAGCAAAGACAGCCATCGATCGCACCGGCAGCATTTCATCATAAAGGACTTTTTTGATCAAGGGTACAGCCTCCTCCGGGGCCACTTCTCGCAGGGACGCCAAGGCCAGCAGACGATCTTTAGAGTTGCTGCTTTCTAACTGGAGGGCAATGCTTTTTATATCAGGCTTACTCATTTTTGTCAATCACTTGTAATATTTCTTTAATTCTAACGCAATTGTTTCTAAGTCAGCAGCCTTAGGGGACTGAAACAGCTAATTTCTGTCTGTTACAGTGTTTCTCATAAAGATGAAGTGTAATCTAATTTGGTATGGAAGACCGATTGCCGAAAACGAAAACTTCGTACCTGCTCATTAAGATAACTGCTCTAACTAATATCCTTAACAATAGGATTAATTTAGCTTAAACCTCCTGTAAAAGTAAGTTTTCGAGGTGCTATCGGCTCAAAATATTGAAAACCTCAGATAAATTTGACATAATCTTGGGTTTTATGGACAGAATAGTTGTCTCTTGTCTTTTTTCTCCTCCTGTAAACCGTCTCGGAGTCTCCTCACGGAAGATTTTTGATTTTTGCAGGAACTCTCTTAAACAAGTTGGGGAAGTGGTTCTACAAAAATTAACTTTATTTATGTTTAAAATGCTATCATGAGGCTTGCATCGTAGATTTCAGTAGGTATTGAGAAAACCATGACTATTTCTGGCAATAAAATTACAGAAAGCATTATTAACAAGCTACAGGAAATTCCTTTAGATAAACAAAAACAAATCTTAGAATATGTAGAAGCTCTGACGGAGGAAAAGGAGCCGTCATCTTCCCAGAAAAAACGAGTCTTTGGGTTGCATCAGGGAAAAATTTGGATGAGTGATGATTTCAATCAACCCTTACCCGATAACTTCTGGAATTTTGACTCATGAATATTCTCTTAGATAGTCATACTTTAATCTGGTTTTCCCAGAATTCTCCTCAGCTTTCCTCATCAGCAATTGAGATACTAGAAGATAGAAATAATCTTCTTTTCTTGAGTTTGGTCAGAGTCTGGGAAATACAGATCAAGGTACAGTTAGGCAAATTAAATTTAGATATTTCTCTCTCGGAAATAGTTAAAGATCAAACTAAAATTAATGATGTGCAGATTTTACCCATGAAATTATCTCATATTTGGACATTAGACACCTTACCTTATTATCACAAAGATCCCTTTGATCGTTTATTAATTTCTCAAGCAATTACAGAAAACTTAATTATCCTAGGCGTTGATTCTGTTTTCGATTCTTATCCCGTAGAAAAAATATGGTAAAAAATGTCGTTTTTTTTCTTTTTGTTACCGTTTACAAAATTTCTAAACACTCAAGGATAAAACTCACAATTGAGATTAATAATTATGCGAAAAACTACCCCTGTCTGGTTAAAATTTCCTCTATTGATGTTAATATAAGATAGTGATCAAATTCCCGAATCAAAGGATAAGAGAGATGGAGTTTGATCCTTGCTAATAAAATTAGCAATAGACGGTTTAAATGCAGTACAGCTTATTAACAATTCTGATTAATTTTTTATTAGTATAACTTCGGTTGACGGAATTGATAAACATCAATGATCGCCTGTACCCAACCATTAGCAACGGATTCTAATAATCGATCGCCTTTTTCTTTACTTGCATTAGTAGCATCTCCCATCACTCCACTTTTAGTTAATTCCTTAGTTAACCAAGCAAAGGGTAATTTTCCTTCCATAGTTAATAAACTATTTTCTGGCAAACCTTGGGGATATTCTCGGACAGCCCGCTCAATTTTGACCTGTTCTGGCAGTAATGATAACATAATGCTAGTTTCCACATCTCCTGCATGAATACCGTATTCTAATTCATATCCCGAGAATAATTCAGCCGCATTGTGGGGAACTCGCCAAGTGAAAAAAGGAAACACTAAAAAATCGGTATATTGTTGATGAATATCCCTAGCGGCAATTTCCATAACTTGCGGTTGTCCGCCGTGGGAGTTCATTAATACTAACTTACGAAACCCCGAACGATAGAGACTTTCAGCTATCTCTTGAATGAGGGTTAATAAGGTTGTTGCCGAGAGGGTAATCGTGCCGGGGAAAGACCAATGTTCGTTAGATTTTCCGTAGTAGAGACAGGGTAAAGCAAAGGCGGGAACATTTGTATTTAATTTCTCGAAAGCTTTGCCTAAAACCCCTAAACTAATGGCAGCATCGACGGCAATAGGGAGATGGGGTCCGTGTTGTTCGATCGCACCGATGGGTTGAATAATTACCACATTTTCCTTATCTGGCATTGAATCTATATCGGTCCAAGTAAGATAGGGAAAATAACGATGAGGGGGAATAAAACCGTGCATCATAATTTTATTGGGGGTGAGGGATTAGGGTTAGGGGAAAAATAACGGTTTATTTGCTAATTTTACCACTAATTCTTGGCAAGGTTGCCAATCGTCTTCATCGGTAATGGCTTGCCAAACCGAATCCATCTAGCAACAAAACCTGTTTCATTAATTATGGTTTGCTGAATAAATCTAAAAACCTTGTTGGATAAGGCTTTTAGACTTTTTTTCCCTGAAAAAGTGCCTACCATTGGAGTGATTGGGGGGAAAATTTAGGGATTTTTTCCCTGAAAATTAGGTAATTGACCACCTGAAAA
>NZ_JASJFG010001076.1:0-3426 GCF_030065375.1 Microcystis sp. M49636_WE2
GAACCCGGTTTGCCTGACGAATTTCACCTATTACAACCTCAGTTATTACTGCTGACTTTTCAGCCTCCCAACTGGGAACCAGAGCTAGTTTTTAGCGCCGCTGACCTTAACCTTTACTACGATGTCAGACACCCTCAATGGTACAAGCGTCCTGATTGGTTTGGGGTGGTTGGTGTTCCTCGTCTCTACGATGGCCATGACCTGCGCTTAAGTTATGTGATTTGGCAGGAAGGGGTTTCCCCTGCGATTGTGGTGGAATTATTGTCTCCAGGTACGGAAAATCAAGATTTAGGCGAAGAACTACGCCAACCAGAAGAACCGCCAACTAAGTGGACAGTTTATGAACAGATTTTGCAGGTTCCCTACTATGTAGTTTTTAGCCGCTATACTAACCAACTTCAAGCGTTTGAACTGGTAGATGGTCATTACCAACCCGTGACTTTAGTGGAGGGACGCTTACCGATTCCTCAACTGGAATTGAGCTTGGGTTTGTGGCAAGGTTCCTATCGGGGAATTGAGCGGCTATGGTTGCGCTGGTTGACGCTGGAGGGAGAGTTGATTCCCCTGGCCGATGAGGAGTTAATTGTGGCGAAACAAGAGGCTTCTGCGGCTAAACAACGAGCAGAACAACTAGCGGCACGATTGCGGGAATTAGGGATAGATCCTGAAACTATTCCTCAGATTGACTTTTAAATTTAGGTAGAGCCTAAATGTTTGGTTACAAGGCAGAGCCTTGGAACCAGGAATGAAGTGCCAGGTATCAAAAACCCCTAAAAAAGAGAGAGGAAACCCGCGTCTCCTCTTCCTTGTAGGCATTATTTCCTCGCTTTGCGGATAGCACCCCCTAGCATTAAACCGCCCAGTGTGATATAACCAAGAAGGCTAGAGGGTTCGGGGACAGTTACAGCAGCAGAAGCGACGGTCAACAAATGCCGAGAGATTTTTTGAGATTATTTATACATTGAATAATTGGCTCTACGAATAAAGTTATGTGTAGATTTTAGAAGCAATTTGATTGAAGTCAAGATAAAACTAGAGGATTTTACTCTATCATTACTTAGGGTTTGCTGAATAAATATAAAAACCTTGTTGGGTAAGACTTTTAGACTTTTTGTCAATCAAAAAGTACCAGGTATGGGAGTGATCAGGGGGAAAATCCCTGGACTTTTTCCCTAAAAATTAGGCAATTGGCCACCTCAAAACCGGTAAAACCCCACACCCCACACCCCACACCCCACACCCTGCCCCCACCGAAAAACTTTTTGCCGCAAACCCTACTTATTTTAATTTTGGATGTAGCCCACCCTGCCAGACTACTGGTCTGTCAAAGTTGGAAATTGATGGATACAATTTAGTTAATTTGATCCGAGCATCGACCGTAATAAAATCTATGGAAATTATCGCTGTTTTACTGGGAGTTTTCGGTTTAGGCACAGGTGCGGGTTTATTAGTCATCCGTAACTATTACCATATCTGTCAACCGAGCGAAGTTTTAATTTTTGCCGGTAGTCGTCGTCCCACGGCCACGGGCAAAACCATCGGTTATCGTTTGGTAAAAGGGGGCAGCAGTATTCGTTTACCCATGATAGAACAAGTGTATCAGATGGACTTGACCAACATGATCATCGATCTCAGGGTGGTTAATGCCTATTCTAAGGGCGGTGTGCCGTTAATCGTCACCGGGGTGGCGAATATTAAAATTGCCGGGGAGGAACCGATTATTCACAATGCGATCGAGCGTTTATTGGGCAAGAAACGCAAGGAAATCGAACAATTAGCTAAAGAAACCCTGGAGGGCAATTTGCGCGGTGTCTTGGCGAATTTAACCCCAGAACAAGCGAACTCCGATCAGATTGCCTTTGCTAAAAGTCTCCTGGAAGAAGCGGAACAGGATCTAGAAAAATTGGGTTTAGTTTTGGATAGTTTGCAGATCCAGAATATCTCCGATGAGGTGCGTTATCTCGATTCGATCGGACGGAAGCAAAAAGCCGAATTACAGAGAGATGCCCGGATAGCAGAAGCAAAAGCCCGAAAAACATCGATTATCAAGGATTCCGAGAATCTACGCCTAACCGCTTTGCGTCGTATCCAAAAAGATTTAGAAATAGCCAAAGCTGACGCAGAAAAACGGGTGCGCGACACTCAAACTAAGCGCGGCGCCATGATTGCTGAGGTAGAATCGGTGGTTATGTCGGATTTAGCTAAAGTACAGGCAGAAGTGGCGGTACAAAACGCCCGAATTAAGCAGGTGAAACAGCAATTACAAGCAGATGTGATCGCCCCGGCGGCAGCGGAATGTCAACAAGCGATCGCAAAAGCCCGGGGGGAAGCGGCCAAAATTATCGAACAGGGGAAAGCGCAAGCGGAAGGAACCAAAAAACTAGCGGCCTCTTGGCAAGGAGCGGGAAATAACGCTAAAAACATCTTTTTATACCAAAAATTGGAGTTATTGCTTAAATTAATGGTCGCTAGTGTCCCAGAAGTGCAGGTGCAAACGGTGACGGTAGTGGACGGGGGTGATGGTAATCTTGTCCCGAAAATGACTGCCTTTGCTGAACAATTGCGTCAAGCTACCGGGGTGGATCTGGTACAAATGGCTAATCGCATAGCACAAACCGAGCCATCTGTCAAGGGCAAAGACACAAATTTTGATTTTAAACAATTGCCCTCCTGAATCAGTTATCAGTTATCAGGAGACAGGAGACTCCGAGACAGGAGACTCCGAGACAGGAGACTCCGAGACAGGAGATTATTTCTATTTATTCTCCCCACACCCCACACCCCACACCCCACACCCCACACCCCACACCCCACACCCCACACACCTTTAGCTAATAGCTGCAAACCAGAGATTGTCCACTAAAATATTAATCAAGTTTGGAGACCACCGCCATGGATGACTTAATTAATGCTCCCTCCCCTTCTCCCCAAGACATAGAAATGACGCGGACTCCCCCCTGGGGAACGGTGACGGTATTGGAGGAAGGTCCCCGGTATCGCATCAATCGCATTGTCATTAAACCCGGCCATCACATGAGTACCCAAATGCACTACCATCGCAGTGAACACTGGATTGTCGTCTCCGGTACAGCGCGGGTAATCTGTGATGAAAAAGAAACTCTCCTCAAACAAAAAGAATCTACATACGTTCCTATGAATACCCGTCATCGGTTGGAAAACCCCGGTTCTATTCCTCTGGTGATGATTGAGGTGCAAAATGGCGAATATTTGGGAGATGATGATATTCACCGTTTTGATGATGCAGAATAGGACAGTTTTCTTCCGTATATAGGGCTTGCTGAATAAATCTAAAAACCTTGTTGGATAAGGCTTTTAGACTTTTTTGACCTCAAAAAGTGCCGACCATTGGAGGGATCGGGGGTAAAATTCAGGTACTTTTTCCCTGAAAATTAGGTAACTGACTAC
>NZ_JASJFG010000721.1:0-2044 GCF_030065375.1 Microcystis sp. M49636_WE2
AGCAGGGATAAAATCTGACGGGAGAGGGGAGTACAAAAAACTTCCGCACCGGGGGGAATCGCTTCTGGTTTTAATCTGATGCGACGTTGGGAACTTCGCAGTAAACCCGTAGGTAAAGCGACGCGAACAACGGTGATTAAATCCGTTGCGTAGTATTGGGCGATTTTAGTCAATAACTGCCAATAATTATCGGGGAAAAAGCCCTTAGTAATCACATCTTCCACGGGACGAATTTGATTTTCTTCTAGTCCTGCGGGCAAATTTTCGAGAAATCTAAGAGCAATTCCCCCAATTACCTGAGAACCAAAGGGAACGCTTAAAATATCGCCGATTTCTACTGTTAAATCCTGGGGGATACTATAGGTTAATATTTGCTGATCCTCTTGACTATCTCTAGGATAAGGGCGATCGACCAAAACCTCTAACCACGGTTGTCCAGTTGTGGTTAATTGGTAAGGTGTGCGAGGTTCCGCTACAGTTAGAGTAGCACAGCGATCGAGCATGGTTATCAGTTATCAGTTATCAGTGGGAAGTGGGAAGTGGGGAGTGGGAAGTGGGGAGTGGGAAGTGGGGAGATCACTCGCGTTGCGGGGGGGGGGAGAATAGGGTATTTAAATTATAGTTTAAAGCTTGAGGGGAATAAAAATAGCTAATTTTGTCTAAAAACACTTTAAATATTGCTTTTTTGCCCGCAAATTTTGATTTTTAGCCCGTGAAATCTTTCCAAATGATAATTATTGACTATTAGCTATTGAATCAAAGCATAGTTAGTCAAAACTTGAGAATAGTTCTCAATAAAAAAAGCGAAGAATAGTCATAAAAAGCTGACTGCTATCTTGATTGTTAAGAAGCGTGATCTTTACCTAGTCAAATACCAAAAACCTTAGTTAGAGTGTATGAGTAGAAACACAAAAAGTTCCTCCCATTCACCAGAAAATCTTATTGTCTGGTTCGGCGATTTGTAACCATCGACACAGAATCGCGCAATTATATCCCAGAAATTGCCGCCATTAATTAAGAAAACGTTTAAAAAATCTGCTCCCCGAAAATTCAATGTAACAATCAGCCCATTGGGAGAAACCGAGTTTTTCCCCGCTATTATAACCCCACTCCATCCATAACTGCTTATGAAAATCTCTAAACTAGCCTCTGATGATAATTTTAATCAAATCATTGCCCTGGAGACAAATCCTTTAGAACTAGACAGCGTGGATTTTGCTGAAAGAACTGACGAAGATCTGACTGAACCTTTACCGGAAACCCTAAAAACCACTCGTGGGGGTAGTGGAACTGGATACGATAAAGGCAGCAATGAAGATACTGTTGGAGCATTTTTTAAAGAAATGGCCCGTTATCCCCTGCTTAATGCGGAAGAAGAAATTGAATTAGCCTACTCGGTTAAGTTTCTGATGGAAGCGGAAGAAGTGCGCCAAAAACTACAGGAAAATTTACATCGTCCCCCGACAAAAACGGAATGGGCGATCGCTTTACAATTAGATAATGAACGTCAACTGGAAAACCGTCTTTATCGGGGAAGAACAGCTAAACGGAAAATGATTCGTTCTAATTTGCGCTTGGTGGTTTCTATCGCTAAACGCTATTTAAATCGCGGGGTTCCTTTCTTAGATTTAATTCAAGAAGGTGCGATCGGACTCAACCGTGCGGCCGAAAAATTCGATCCCAATAAAGGTTATAAATTCTCTACCTATGCTTATTGGTGGATTCGACAAGCAATCACCCGCACCATTGCTAACGATGCGCGTACAATTCGTTTACCGATTCACATTGTCGAAAAACTCAATAAACTCAAAAAAGCGCAGCGCATTCTCAAGCAAGATTTACAACGCAATCCCAATGAACGGGAACTCGCGGAAGCGTTGGAAATGACTCCCGAACAATTGCGGCAATTATTACAATTGCGTCGTCAATCTCTCTCTTTAAATCATCGTGTAGGGAAGGGAGAAGATACGGAATTAGTGGATCTGTTGGAAGATGATGATCTACAACTTCCCGAAGATAAAATGAATGAGATGATGATGCGTCA
>NZ_JASJFG010000158.1:0-3180 GCF_030065375.1 Microcystis sp. M49636_WE2
AGAACAACTCCAGCAGGTTATCCATCTGGTGGAATGTCCCGAAAATGACCATCTATCCCTAGGGGAAGCCAGCAGCCTCTGTAATCGCGAGATTATCAATCGTTGTCAACAGTTAATCTGTTTTGCTTTCCACGACAGTCAAACCCTTTTGCAAACCTGCGCGGAAGCGGAAGATCAACGCAAGCTAGTTACCCTATTTTATTTTGACTAAATTCAGCGATGAATCTCTCCGTCAGTGCCATTCTTCTCTATTCGATAGTGGCCGCCGCTATCTCTGTCTATCTACCTTTTCTGCTGGTGGCTTACGCTAGAGCTAAGGTGGGTTACAATACCTCCGCTCCCCGGGCCATGTTCGACCAACTCCCAGACTACGCTAAACGAGCAACTTGGGCCCATCAAAATGGTTTTGAAACCTTTATGATCTATAGTGCCGCTGCTCTCATGGCCTACGTTACAGGAGTCTCCTCATCCCTGGCCGCTAACTGTGCGATCGCTTTCGTGATCCTCCGGCTTTTATTTTCCCTTTTTTATATCACTAATGTCCCGATCGCTCGTTCCCTGATGTTCGGTCTCGGTTCTCTGTGTACTTATACTCTCTTTGGCTTGAGTTTAATCAAGATTCAGTAGAATTCCCCAAACCCCATGCAGGAGAGTCGAAAAACGCTATAGTTCGGGAGCGGCAAAGAAGTTGCTTAACCCGAACTATAGTTAATTCTGTTACTGATAAACCGGTAATTTGGGATTATCCACTGATAACAAACCGGTTAAAAGTGAGGCGGGTTTTTGACTATAGGGCCAGGCAAAAGCATGACGAAAAGCCGCATCTTGACAAGCTTGTAATTGTCGAAAATCGATCACGTCCAGGGTGAGTAAATTTTCGTACTCGAAGGGCAGCCGGACATTGTGTAAACCAGCATTATCGGTACAGATAGCAATATCAACCCCCGCTTCAAAACAGCGATCGAAGACTATCTTTAATTGCGATAAACTTTCGAGGGTGCCAGTTTTTAAATAGGTGGTGGGACAGACTTCTAAACATTGATGACGACGGGCAACTTCCGGCAGCAATTCTGGATATTGTAGAGGAATTTGAATACCGTGACCAATTCTTTGCAGATAGGGCAGTAATTGGGGATAACAACCGTCCTTTGTTTCGTAAAGATGGCCGGTGGTATTTAAACCCTCTTCCCTGGCATAACTGTATAAACCAGCAAATTCCTCTAGTCGAGTTTGGTAGTGGGAATCACCCCCAGCAATATCGATCGCACAGACGTATTCTCTCATCCCTAGGGCCAGATCAACGATCGCTTTGTTGACTTCGTAGGGAAGTCGCGAGTGCATACAGAGAATTTGACTGGTAATGAGCGGATATTCGCTCATTTTCGAGGCTTGACCGACGATTTCGACAATCGATCGCATTTGCTCGATTCGCTCTGTTTGGTTCAAATGTTCGTCGGTGCGATAGTAGGGAGTATAGCGCAATTCTAAATAGGCAAGATTCTCGAAGATGTAAGCGCCGCGAATCAGACGATAGATAAAATAGGGCAAAGTTTGGGCGGTTTGAACACTTTCGACTAGGGTGTGTAATTCCAAATACTCATCTAAACTATTGCGTTCGCGGGTGTAAAATTCCTCAAAAGCGGGATATTCTGGGAATTTAGCCGCTAAATCCCGCTCATGTCTGTGAAAGTAGCGCCAGAGAATTCTCGGTACTACCGATCCCCCTAAATGCCGATGCAAATCCGCGTATAAAGCCACAACTCCGCTGCTCCTTAGTCTCTCAAATGTTCCTTAAATATAACGAAGTTTTACAATTGTTTGACAATTGTTCCCAAATAGTATCAGTACCTAGTCGGTGAACAGTGTAGGGTGTGGGGTGTGGGGTGTGGGGTGTAGGGTGTGGGGTGTGGGGTGTGGGGTGTGGGGTGTGGGGTGTGGGGAGTTTTCTCAGTGAACTGATAACTGATCATTAAGCAGTGATCACTGATCACTGCTTAATGATTTGATAACATGGAGGAAAACCTATAGAGGGTGAAGCGGTATGAGTGACTATAAAGATTCTTCTTCCATGCGCTATTTCTTGGCAGGATTAAAACCCTTTGCCCAACCTTTATTTTGGCTGCCGCTAGGAATATTTTCCCTGGCTCTAATTGGTTTCTCGATATATCAACAGAATCCTGAATGGTTGGGTTCGGTATTAGATACCCCAGGAATGTCCTTGGAGGAACGCGAAATCCAGACTAAGCAGATTACCGATGCTCCTCTCCCCAGTCCTGCAACAATGCCGGCCACTCCTGCCAATAATAATACCGCTCCCCCGAACGAACCGGCCTCGCCGCAGCCTTTTAATCCTTTAAATACTAATCCCAATAACAACCAGAAACCCTCTTTATTCGCCCCGTTAATGCCGCAGACTAAGCAAAATCAGGCACCGAAGGCTAGTAAAACTCTGCAACCGATTCAAGTGCAACCGATTAGT
The DNA here is from genome assembly GCF_030065375.1 of Microcystis sp. M49636_WE2. Taxonomy (NCBI): domain Bacteria; kingdom Bacillati; phylum Cyanobacteriota; class Cyanophyceae; order Chroococcales; family Microcystaceae; genus Microcystis; species Microcystis sp. M49636_WE2. The sequence continues at coordinate 2,480 of NZ_JASJFG010000158.1, forward strand.
GGCAACAATAGCAATTATCCTTTACAAAGGGAAATCGAAAATCGCTCACGGACTACTAACTTGAATAATTCTCCTAATCTCAACCCCGGGGGCAACCCGAATCAAGTCAACCCCCAAGGAAATTATTCCCCTTATCAACAAAATACTCAGCCCCTACCCTCCTGGAATAATGCCAACCCTAACCCGGTCCCCGGCTCTAGCAACCAATCCAACTATTATCAACCCCCCGTATATCAGGCCCCCGTTTACGGCAGTCAACCTAACGTCACTGGTTATCCCAATCAGGGAATGGCACCCAACAATAATGGCATCCCCAATCAAGTTCCTCCTCAAACTACTAACCGAGGTTTCTCCATCCAACAACCGATTGATACCCGGTCTTCTGGTTACTAGAGGAACTTAGATAGGGTTTGCTGAATAAATCTAAAAACCTTGTTGGATAATATTTTTAGACTTTTTTGAAATCAAAAAGTACCAGCGATTGGAGTGATTGGGGGGAAAAGTCAGGGACTTTTTCCCTGAAAATTAGGTAATTGACCGCCTGAAAATGGGTAAAACCCTACACCCCACACCCTACCCCCACCAACAAACTTTTTGCCGCAAACCCTAGATAGGAGCTTGCAGGAAGTCTAATAAAATCGGATTAACTATTTCTGGAGCTTCATCCTGGGGACAGTGGCCTAAACCAGCTAAGGGGATAA
>NZ_JASJFG010000896.1:0-3340 GCF_030065375.1 Microcystis sp. M49636_WE2
CTTGTCGGGGGTTGCCAGAGCGAGTTAAGATAAAATGCCCGATTAACTGCCGAGTCTATCATATATGGTTGATGCTGCGACGTTCTCCTCCGACACCTCCGCGATCATTGATGCCTTTGAAACGCCTCTAGAGTTTAACTTTCAACTGCCAGATCCCGAAGATGAAACCATCCAAGATCATGACTTTCAGCAGCAACTGGATTCTTTTTGGAAAGTTTGCGATCGCTTTGATTTGCAAACGGAAATCTGGCGGGGGCGAATTTTGCGAGCTATTCGCGACCGAGAGAAGCAAGGCGGTGATAGTCGCGGTACAGGCTTTTTAAACTGGTTAAAACAGCGAGAAATCACTAAAAGTCAAGCTTATGCTCTGATTCAATTGGCTAATAGTGCTGATACTCTCCTAGCAGAAGGACAACTGGATCCCGATAGTATCAATAATTTTAGTAAACGCGCCTTCGTGGAAACGGCCAAATCTGCCCCCGAAATTCAAAAATTAGTCAGTGATGCGGCCCGACAAGGGGAGAGAATTACTCGTCGGGAGGTGAAACAATTGGCCGATGAATGGACGGCGATGAGTTCAGATTTACTACCCGATGAGGTGAAGGAAAAGGCCAGCGATGGTAGTTTACCGGCGCGTCATCTCGCTCCCCTAGTGAAAGAATTAGAAAAGTTACCCGATACTCATATCGACACTCTCCGCCAAGAAATCGCCGCTAATCCCGATGTGGACACGGTAAAATTAATCACCTCGGAAGCACGCAGTTTAGCCAAATATCTCGACGCGGCGGCCCAAGTACAAACTCTCCGACGAGGTAATTTAGATATCGAAATGGCTCTAGAAGAAGCTTTGCGCGTCGATTGTCTAAATACGGCGGCGGATCTGGTTAAACAAGCCACACAATTAGAGCAGGCTGTGGCTAAACTTTATACTACTTGGAAACGTTTGGGTAGTTTGTCCGATCGCCTCTATGTGGATACGGGAGCAAGTAATCCCCATCTGCGATCGATGTTAACCTGTTTAGAAAGTTTAACCAGTGAAGTGATCGAAGTAGAACTGGATGAAGGTGGGCAAAAAATGGTACGTTTACGCATTATCAGCGATGGGGGAAGTTAGATGGGAATTATGAATTATGAATTATGAATTGGCAAGTGGGGAGACTTTTCAGTGAGCAGTAATCAGTTATCAGTGGGAAGTGGCGAGCAAAAAGCGTTCGACAAAAGCTCACGCCGAAGTCTGATGACTAAAAAGCTGATAGCTTGCTGCTATAATCTCTGAATATCCTCAAATTTTATGAAAACTTATTAACAGATACTTGACTTTATGCTAAAAATAAAGGAAAAAAAACCGATAATTAGCATCGGTTCCATAACTGCGGCGATCTTGCTCAGTTTAACCCTAATTCCTGCCGCTATAGCCAAGGATGTCCTTCTGAGAGTGGGCATTGTCCAACGTTTTGGCGATGAAGCCAAGGAAAAATTAACCCTGAGTAGTAGCAGTGGTGATAATCTCACCCTGCGGGTGCTGGGAGAAGATGGCCAATCCCAAACCCTGCAAACCAATCGCCTACAATTAGAAGTTATTCCCCGTCCCCTCGCTTCTCCCATCCTCCAAGAAAAAGTCATTTTGAGCGACCACGCCACCTTTGAAACCGCCGAAAATAGTGCCAAAAATTGGGCAAAAATGGGCATTAAAGTGGAAATCACCCAACCCGGACGCTGGCAGGTTTGGGCAAAGCGAGAAGTTTATGAAAATCCCCTAGTGCGGCGTTGGTTGCTGACCAGTTTGCAAGCAAAAGGCCACAATCAACCCTATATTAATAGTGTTTTACTCAAAGAAAAGCCGCAAGTTTCTTTCCAGATCAACGGGGTGCGCTATTTTCCCAAAGAATTAGAAATCGAGAGCCAAAAAAACCTGATTCAAGTCACCCATAGCCCCGAGCAAGTACGTTTGTACGGGGGAACCATGCGCCTACAGCCCAACGCCTACGGCACTTTTACCCTAGTTAATAACGTTCCCCTCGAAACCTACCTGCGTGGGGTTGTACCCCACGAAATCGGTCATGATGCCCCGGAAAGTGCCACCCAAGCGCAAACTATTATCGCCCGTACCTACGCCCTCCGCAATCTCCGCCGTTTTCAAGCCGATAATTACGAACTCTGTGCCGATACCCATTGTCAAGTTTATTATGGATTGACGGGAACTAATCCCCGGGCCGATCAAGCGATCACAGCCACGCGAGGCCTAGTTTTAACCTACCAAAATGAGTTAGTGGATGCCCTTTATTCCTCCACCACCGGCGGAGTAACTGCCCTCTTTAGTGATGTTTGGGATGGGGAAGAAAGACCTTATCTCCGGGCAGTGGTGGACTCCCCCAATCGAGTCTGGGACCTGTCGAAACAATCTCTCGCTAATGAGACAACTTTTCGCCAGTTTATTAATCTTAAAGATGGTTTTAATGAGACAGGCCGACGGGTTTTTCGCTGGCAAAAACAAGCTTCTTTAGCTGATTTGAGTCAAGACCTAGAAACCTATCTAAAACGCAGAAAACATCCCCTCGCCCATTTCCAGAAAATCCAATGGATGGAAGTGACTAAGCGCTCTCCTTCCGGTCGGATTCTGACTATGACTATTCAAACCGATAAGGGGATTTTGGAACTGCATAAAAATGAGGTGCGTAGTGCCTTAGGACCGCCTCGCAGTACCCTATTCTACATCGATCCTATCTACGATACCAATCGACAAATCCAGGGTTATAACTTTATTGGTGGCGGTTTTGGCCACGGGGTAGGATTAAGTCAATTTGGTTCCTATAATTTAGCCCGTTTGGGTTGGTCTCCCGAACAAATTCTCGCTTTCTATTATCCCGGCACCATCATTCAACCTCTCAATAATTCGATTGTCTTTTGGCGAGGAAATTAATCAGTTATCAGTTATCAGTTATCAGGGATATCAGGAGAAAAAAATGTTCGACAAAAGCTCACGCCGAAGTCTCGCCGAACGTCCGAAGTCTCACGCCGAAGTCTGGCGGCTGAAGGCTAAAAAATCGCCTTCATCTATTTGACTAAATTCTACATCGGTAAACGCTGAATATCTCGGTTAGAACCAATTACCACCATGGCTAAATCCTTGTATAATCTTTCTTGGGGATTGGGGTTAATCTTGAATTTTTCCGCATTACCGACAGCGACAATATTTAAACCATAACGATTACGAATTTCTAACTCTGCTAGGGTTTTACCGTGAAAAGCTTCCGGGACTTTTAACTCGACAATACTATGTTCGGGATCGAGATCAAATCGTTCTAAAATTGATGGTCTAGTTAAACGGTGCGCTAACTCA
>NZ_JASJFG010000358.1:0-4024 GCF_030065375.1 Microcystis sp. M49636_WE2
ACACATTTGTTACGGATGAATTGAGCAGTACGAATAGCATCGTCTATGGCTTGATACTGTTGAGTTTTAGCTTTAACTTTAAACTCTAAGACAAACATTTTACGCAGGGGGGACTTAGACAAAATCAGTATAGCACAATAAGTAGTCGTGCAAAATTAATTTCCTAGTGAAGAAAGGCAAAAGGCAAGAGGCAAGAGGCAAGAGGTGGTTAGATGTGTGTAATTAATTTTGCTTAGGTACTTAAAAGTTAAGTTAACAAGATATAGTTTAAAAAGCCGTCCTAAAAGGACGGGGCTTTAACCCAAAATTTCGGTAAAAAAAGGCTAAAAAACTTAATAATGCCCAAAACAGCTAATTATGTCCCTTGTTGGCTCTCTGGTTCGTTAAAGAAAAATCTAGGCTAATCCGATAATAACCTACTTGCAAATCCTGCTAGGGGGGTTTTATCTGTTAAAATTTCTTGTCGTCGTGAAGTAAATCGGGAAGAATATGCGAATTCTATTTGTGGGTGCCGAGGCCGCCCCAATTGCCAAAGTTGGGGGAATGGGAGACGTAATTGGGGCATTACCGAAAGTCTTGCGTCAGCTAGGTCATGATGTGCGGATTTTTCTACCCTACTACGGTTTTCTTGCGGAAAAAATGGACATCCCTTCCGAACCCATTTGGTCAGGATTCGCCATGTTTCAGGATTTTTCAGTCTATGAGACGGTTTTACCCGATACGGATATTCCCCTCTACCTCTTTGGTCATCTAGCTTTCTCTGGACGTAGTATCTACGGAGGCGAAGATGAGGCCTGGAGATTTACCCTTTTTGCGAATGGTGCGGCGGAATTCGCCTGGAATTACTGGAAACCGCAAGTTATTCACTGTCATGATTGGCATACGGGCATGATTCCCGTCTGGATGCACCAAGACCCCGATATTAGCACCGTTTTTACTATCCATAATCTCGCCTACCAGGGTCCTTGGCGCGAAGCATTAGAAAAAATGACTTGGTGTCCTTGGTATATGCAGGGCGATAATACCATGGCCGCGGCGGTTCAATTTGCTAATCGCGTCACGACTGTCTCTCCCACCTATGCCCGTCAAATACAAACCCCCATTTATGGCGAAAATTTAGAGGGATTATTGTCCTATATTTCTGGCAATCTGGTGGGCATTGTCAACGGCATCGATACGGAGGTGTATAACCCGGCTAAAGATGTTTATCTTAAGCAGAATTTTACCCCAGAAACCATCGAAAAACGTCTGGCTAATAAAATTGCCCTGCAAGAAGAAGTGGGGCTACAGGTCAGCAGAAATGCCTTTGTCATGGGGATGGTGACGCGTTTGGTAGAACAAAAAGGTATTGATCTAGTGATGCAAATTTTAGATCGCTTTCTCACCTATACTGATGCACAATTGATTATTTTAGGTACAGGAGATCGCTATTATGAAACCCAACTATGGGAGATGACTTCCCGTTTCCGGGGGCGAATGTCCCTGCATCTTCTCTATAGTGATGCCCTTTCCCGTCGCATCTATGGGGGGGCCGATGCTTTGTTAATGCCTTCCCGTTTTGAACCCTGTGGCATTTCCCAATTAATGGCCATGCGTTATGGTTGCATTCCCATGGTACGCCGCACCGGTGGTTTAGTCGATACGGTATCTTTCCACGACCCGATTCAGGAAAGAGGAACAGGATTTAGTTTCGATCGCTATGAACCTTTAGACCTGTTTACCTGTATGATCCGGACTTGGGAAAGTTTCCGTTATAAACAGGATTGGCAAAAACTACAACAACGGGCCATGACTCAAGATTTTAGTTGGTATAAATCCGCTTTGGAATATCTCAAAATCTACAAACAAATCACTGGACAATCCGATCAATTATCCGATGAGGAAAAAGATAAATTTGTCGCCCTGACTGGCAGTTAAATCCTCCTTGATTAGGGGTGAAGATATATCACCCCTACTGGCTAGAAATTAATCGGTAACGGCGTTGAGAAGAACTTCCGCTAGGGTCATATCTTCCATATCATCGATAGTAATTGTGTCAACAATATCGAATTTGGCCCCCGCCGATTCTAGTTGATCGTCTAAAGCTTTGAGAAATTCTGTCGCTTGTCGATCATGGCCTACTTGAATCAGAGAAATGGCTAATTCTTCATCCCTATCGAGTTTTCGAGAAGCTTCGATAATTTGACGCATCACCGCTTTGCGATCATCTGGTTCTCCGTCGGTAATCACCAGAATAGTTTCTCCGTTGGGTTTAGTTTTGCCAGCAGTTTTGCGCTGAAAATAATTATTGAGGGCATCTTGGAGAACAGCGGCTAGGTCTGTCCTTCCCATGGGTTCATTTTCTTGATAAATTTGTGTCACCTTATCGGAAGTAACATTATCATAGCGTCGGAAACGTCCGGAAAAAAGATAGATAGTGATGCCGTCGGGATCGAATTCCTCGCACTTTCTAGCCAAGGCGAGGGTGGATTCTTGGGCAATTTGCCAACGGGTTTTCTCGCTGGGTTTATCAGCAGTGGACATACTGCCACTTTTGTCAATAATCAGAGTATAATCTCTGTTTTCTACCATAGGGGCTATACCTCCAAGCAATTTGCGCTCGTCCTAGTCTAATAATTATTAAACTCTAGGATGGAAACTCTACCTCGATCGACTAGGGTTTTTTAACTATTGGGGGAAGGAGACAGCGTAATCAACAGCAGAAACTATCGCCAGAAAACCAGTCGGGCTAAAATGAAAAAAGTATGAAAATTATTTCCTTAGCCGATGACTGATAGCAAATCGATCGCCTCAACCGAAAAAAAGCCAGATCAGCCACCTTCTTGGAGTTTTTGGACGGTGTTTAGTTCCACCTTCCTAACCATATTTTTTGCTGAAATCGGCGATAAAACCCAATTAGCCACCCTTTTGATCAGTGCCGAATCCCAATCCCCCTGGGTGGTTTTTGCCGGGGCAGCCACCGCTTTAATCGCTACCAGTCTCCTCGGTGTCCTGATCGGTTATTGGATTGCTCGTCGTCTTTCCCCCAAAACCTTAGATATCGGTGTCGCTATCCTTCTCCTTTTGATCACTGGTTTACTCATCGGCGATATTCTCTAAGCAATCAGTGATCAAGAGTCAGGAGTCAGGAGATAGGAGACAGGAGACAGGAGATTATTTCTATTTATTCTTCCGACACCCCACACCCCACACCCCACACCCCACACCCCACTTCCCCACTTCCCCACTTCCCCACCTCCCCATCACCCATCTCCCTAGAATTTATGAATTGGCAATTATTCGGACTGACATTTATCACGGTTTTTTTGGCAGAAATAGGCGATAAAAGTCAATTAGTAGCGATCGCTCTCGGTGGCAGTTCCAAATCACCCAAAGCTGTCTTTTTTGGCTCAATTACCGCCTTAATCTGCACCAGTTTCTTAGGAGTCCTTGCGGGCGGCAGTATGGCGCAGTTATTCCCCGCTAAGATATTAAAAGCGATAGCGGCCATTGGTTTTGCGCTGCTTGCTGTCCGGCTGCTTTGGCCAGATTCGGATTGATAATGAGGTTTGCGGCAAAAAGCTTTTCGGTGGGGGCAGGGTGTGGGGTGTGGGGTGTGGGGTGTGGGGTGTGGGGTGTGGGGTGTAGGGTGTGGGGTGTAGGGTGTGGGGTGTGGGGTGTCGGAAGAATAAATAGAAATAATCTCCTATCTCCTGACTCCTGTCTCCCGACTCCTGCCTCCTGTCTCCCGGCTCCTGATAGCTAAAAAACTGAGGCAAATTCCAGAAAAATAATTAATTTTTCCTGAAAAAGTAGCTAAAACTACAAAAAATATCCAAAAAGTAGCGAAAATCACAAAAAATCTGCTAACCTAGCCGTAATATCACACAGATATTTGTAGAAGGATTCCCGAAAATCTCCTCAGCAAAAACATCCGTGTGAAGTAGCTAATATTGTCAGCGAGGTTAGTTCAAGATCATCATGTCAAATTTAGGACGACGTAAATTTCTCCTGTACGGTTCTGCCGCTTTGGGAACCAGTATTC
>NZ_JASJFG010000396.1:0-2650 GCF_030065375.1 Microcystis sp. M49636_WE2
TCCCACCAAAGAAGCTTGGGGATTATCATTACCTAAAACCGCACATTCGATCTCCCTTGCGGTTACTCCTGCTTCAACAATAATCCGTCGATCATAACTAGCAGCACTATCTAAAGCAGCCTCTAATTCTTGCCGGTTGCGAGCTTTACTAATACCCACCGAAGAACCTAAATTAGCGGGTTTAATAAAACAAGGATAACCTATTTCCTCGGCGATTTGATCGCACAATTGCGGAAAAACACAGGCATTTGACCACACTTGCGAGCGGGTTATAGCCTTATACTTAACTTGGGGTAATCCAGCGGCTGCAAAAGCAGTTTTCATGGCAATTTTATCCATGCCTAGGCATGAACCCAGGACCCCACTACCCACAAAAGCAACCCGCATGAGAGTGAGTAATCCTTGTAAAGTGCCGTCTTCTCCATTCGGTCCGTGGAGAATTGGAAACCAAACCTCAATTTCGCTCACTTCTGGGGGAAATTGCCAGATATTGACTTTTATATCACTCTCAATAGCTAGGGGTTGCCCAGAGGTTAAAATTTGTCTAGCAGTTGCTGCCGAATGCCAACAGCCATTTTTATCGATATAGAAGGGGATAACGGCGTATTTGTCAAGATTTTCGGGATAATTAAAAGCTTGCAGGATCGATCGAGCCGAATTGATAGATACCTCGTGTTCTCCCGATCGACCACCAAACAACAATCCTACCTTGATCTTATCCATATTATCCTCTCTAGACCCAGCTAGATCCTAAATTAGAGTTCAACTATCATATATACTATGGGCGGAGTTGACAATAGTTGCCAATGATTTAGATGCGGCTGTCCCTCGTCAGATCGGAGTTTTAACCCAAATTCTCGATAAATTAATTATCGCTCATGATGAGATGTGGTCGTTCTTTCCCTAAAAAAATGGATAATCACTTTGGAGCTATTCACCCCCCGAAATTGAATGATTATTTAGCTAATTTTTCCAGTTTTTTCTTAGTTTTCTGAAGTTTTAAGGCTAAATTGCCCTGATGTTCGGGATAGTAAACGTGCAAGAATTCGATAAAATCCTCGATGGTACAAGGTTGATGAAATCCCCCTAAGTTACCGTGGAATTCTTGGTGAATTTCTTCTTTAATAGTCACCAAATTCAGATCTAATGTCGCTAGATGGGGATATTTTTGGGCAGAGTAAAGATGATGGACAGCGAGATTAAATTTATTATTTCTATCCGGTTTTTGCCCTGTCACCTGACAAGTGTTTTTATCTCTAGTTTTAGCTCGTTTTTTAGCCTTTTCAATCTCGATTTTTTGTTTGGTATCGTCATCTAGATTTTCCTGAATTTCTTTAAAGGCAAGAGGAAACTCGATTTCAATCATTTTACACATTTCTTGGCGCGATTTATTCGTCAAAGTTTCACTCATGGATTTAGAAATGCGAACAACTCCACTTTCAGAGAACCAAAACTCTCTTTTTTCATCTTCGTAAAAATCTACTCCTATTTTTAAAGGACGAACTTCTGTTTTAGTATTTTTGATTACCTTAGCAAGTTCTTCATCATCAACTTTCAAAGATGAAGATTCGTGGAGTTTAAGATTATTGAATGTTTGATTTAGCTTGGCTCCATTAGTTTTTAAAATTCGCCGCAAACTCTGTTTATGAATCATAGCCACTCCTTGATAAACTTTAATTTCGCCAGAGTCAGCCAATTCATTAAAAATTAATTTTCGTGCCAAAGAGCGACGAATTTTTTGATCGTGCTTAGTAAAAAATTCTCTAAATCTGTATAAAATTCCTCGCTTTTCATGCTGATCAATATAGGAAGCAATTTTTAAAGCACCTTCAAAAGAAAACAATCTAACTTTATCTTTTTTGTTGACAAATTGATAATCGACACCTTCAACTAAATCCCAATCATCATTAGGATCAGCATCAAAAATATCAACAATTTTGTCTAGTTTTTCAAGAGTAATAGAAAACCATTGAGCTAATTCGGTATCCCGGATCAGGAAGGTATTTGCTTTCTGAGGCATGATTATTTTATCTCCGTGGTGATAGACTTATACATGACAGTTAAACAATCAAAAACTTCTGCGTCTCCTGTTTCTTGGTTATCGGGATGATAGATCTTAGAAAGACGATAATAGGCATTTTTAATGTCTTCCTTAGTGGCAGTTTTTGGATCAAGCTCGAAAACACGATAGGGATAAAAATATTTAAATATATTAATACCATTAATACAATGCTTACCTGTTTCCCCATCTTCTTCTGGTAAAATACCTACATACTCTCTGTAAATTTTTTCCCAACTTTCTCGCTGAGATAAATTGATGTTATCAAAGGCTCTAGTAGCCATTTGAAACATACTCGATTTTTTTAATTCTGTGGTATTGCTAACCTCAAAATAGGCATAAACTGCCTGTTTAAGTTGCGTTAGAGTTAAAGGTTTAACTTTTGAGCTTGTGGTGGTGGTGGCTGTAGTTTTTGATTTAGTTAACGATGGTTTAGGAGACTTTTTACGGTGGTTTTTGATGACAAAATCGGCAAAATCTTCGAGAATACGACTTTCGATCGAGTATTGCTCACAGATATGACTAATCTGCTCTAAAATGAGCGAGTTAAGAGGATTAGTGGTCATAATTTCCCTAAGAAGCTGCAAAAAA
>NZ_JASJFG010000866.1:0-6847 GCF_030065375.1 Microcystis sp. M49636_WE2
ACTAGGGGGGAATCACTGCGTCGCAGATAAATTACCACTTGACGCATTTGTTTTTGGGGATGACGACGATAGACGCGAATGCGATAATCGAGCATTCGGAAGGGAATTTTGGAGTCGGGGTCGGTTTGAAACTCGGTATGAAGAATTAATTCCTCTGACTGCAAAAAAATCAGAGAATCGGCACGAATGGGGTCTAATTGTAATTCCGTCGGGTCGAGGACGGTTAAGGGGAGGGGAGAACCCAATAACCAAGTGGCTAGATCATCGGAGAAGTTTTCGGCAATAAATTTACAAATATTATCAAACATTGTCAGGGATTACTTTCCGTTTCTCCTAGGATACCCTCGGTCGCCGGTGTTGACATCCTGTATTGGCCGTAACTGTTGCCGAAGAGAATCGTAGCGCGGAATACATTATAGGCAAAATTCAATTCTAACCATAGACTGATCCCATAGATATTGGCCAATTTGTCACATATTCCCAGAAATTTCTTGACAATTGCTAGAGGAAGGGGTAGCTTGCAATCACATCAATTTTATGAAGCTTTATGTTATTAGTCAAGCTTATCAAACATGGGGGGCGAGAGAAGCTTAGCTTATCAAAGGCTCTGCTGAAATCTTTTTCCCTAGTCACGGCCACTGCGATCGGATGTATTAGTATTGCCACCAGTGCCACTGCGGCCGATTTTAAATTCGCTTTCGGTAGCAAAGGTAAAGTGGACGGTCAGTTCAATAACCCCTTCGGTATCGCCGTCGGTAGCGGTGGTAAGATCTATGTAGCCGATGCTGCCAACAACCGCATACAGGTGTTCGACTCCAATGGAGGCTTCCTGTCCACTTTCGGTAGCTCCGGTGCGGGGGACGGTCAGTTCGATTCACCCAGTGGTATCGCTGTCGGTAGCGATGGTAATATCTATGTGGCCGATACGTTCAACAATCGGGTACAGATATTCAACTCCAGTGGAGTCTTCCAGTCCACTGTCGGGGTCGGTGATTTGCTTGTCCCCTACGGCATCGCCGTCGGTAGCGGTGGTAATATCTATGTAGCCGATACGTTAAACGATCGCGTACAGGTGTTCGACTCCAGTGGAAATGTCCTGTCCACTTTCGGGGTCGGTGATTTGAGTTTCCCCCAAGGTATCGCCGTCGGTAGCAGTGGTAAGATCTATGTAGCCGATACTTCCAACAACTGCGTACAGGTGTTCGACTCCAGTGGAAACGTCTCGTCCCCTTTAGGTATCTGTAGCCTCATACCCGGTTCGGGGAACGGTGAGTTCAGTTCACCCGGTGGTGTCGCTGTCGATGGCGTTGGTAAGATCTATGTGGCCGATACGAACAACAACCGCGTACAGGTGTTTAACTCCGGTGGTGTCTTCCAGTACGCTTTCGGTAGCTCCGGTACGGGGAACGGTCAGTTCAATACACCCTACGGTATCGCTGTCGGTGGCGATAGTAATATCTATGTGGCCGATACGTTCAACAATCGCATACAGGTATTCAAAACGCCCGAACCTTCTAGTATTATCGGATTAGGCATACTAGGGGGCGGTTTAGTGGTGCGTCGCCTCGCTAAACGTCGTTAACCGCGCTTGGGGTGGGGAGATGAGCCAAAATTTTGCCAATTCTCCACCCTTTGCAGTTAAAAGCTTTAATTGTGCTGCTGTCTTTGTAATTCCTCGATCGCATCGGGGGATAAATCGGTAAATTGGGCGATTTCTGGGATAGGAAAACCAGCAGAAAGCATTTTTAGGGCAATTTGTCGAGCTTTTTCTTCTTTACCTTCCTCTTTGCCTTCCTCTTTGCCTTCCTCTAAAGCTTCTTGATAGACTTTAGTTTCTCTTAAATCACTTAAACTAAACATTTTTTCAATCTCCTTACGGTTTAATTTGGGCAATTTATAAATGAGAATTGTCTCAATTAATTCGAGAATGTCCTCTCTTTTGTCTGCTATCCGTGAATTGTTGCGTAAATTGTTTAATCTAAGGCTTTTTTCTTTAATTTAACCATTGCTGCAAATCTTCTAAATCCGAAAACCCCAACAACGCAAGAGCTAAATTATCCAATTGATTAGGATTTAACTGTTTAATTTTTTGTTCTAGCTTTAAAGGAATAGAACCGATTTTTAAGTTTAGCTGACGCAAAATTAGGCTTTTTTTAGCGGATAATTCTCCTTCCTCTCGGCCTTCCTCTCGGCCTTCCTCCAAAGCTTCTTGATAGACTTTAGTTTCTCTTAAATCACTTAAACTAAACATTTTTTCAATCTCCTTACGGTTTAATTTGGGCAATTTATAAATGAGAATTGTCTCAATTAATTCTAGAATGTCCTCTCTTTTTAAAGACTCCTGGAATTGTTGTCTAACCTGTTGAATCAGTTCTTTTCCTTGTTCTAAGGTCTTTTGTTCCGATTCTACAATTAATTGTAACACTTTTACCCCCAGAGAATCCCCCTCATCTAACTGATTCAGATAATAACAGTTAACTCGGCCTGACTCAAAGAATTCTTGATAACGAGATTTGGGACTATTTTCAATTTCCCGATGGGGATAAATGATCACCCCTTGCCAATTCTGGCTTAACTCGCTTTGATGAAAATAGAGAAATATTTCACTAAAAAAGCGGGAGTAAAACCGTTCATCTTTTTGAAATTGTACCTCAACAAAGTAAATCGGATCATTCAGGTTATCGGGAATAAAAACCCCATCTAAACGAAAAGCGAGTTGTTTAACTTCTAGGGAGGAAAATTGATAATGATTGACGGTTTCTGGGGGAAGATTGAGCAAATCAAAGAAACTTTCAGGAAAAGTCTCAAAGAGACGATAGAAAATACTGTCCGTTTTCACTCAATTTTGTCCCTCAATGACTTGTGGTACTTCTTCAATTTCTCAGTCTAAAGCTTGGGGATAGGAAAGCCAGCAGATAGCATTTTTAGGGCAATTTGTCAAGATTTCTCTTCTTTGCCCTTTTCCTCTCCTTTCTCTAAAATGTCTCGATTTAGAGGATTTTTTCTAAACCGTAAACGAGGGATTGCAGCTGAGTAACTTTGCGGATAGAAAGGAGAACCCCCGGCATATAACAGGAGCGATCGCTGGTATCATGACGAAGGGTATAGATTTCCCCGGGGGAACCGAAAATGACTTCCTGGTGAGCAATTAAACCGGGTAAACGCACGCTATGAATACGGATGTTCTCAGCAGTTAAACCGCCTCTAGCACCGGGGATGGTTTCTTTTTCGGAAACTTGGGCAGGATTAAAGGTTTTACCTAATTCGGCCAGTAATTCGGCGGTTTTAATGGCTGTGCCACTGGGTGCGTCTGCTTTTTGATTGTGATGCAGTTCGATAATTTCTACATGATCAAAGTAGCGGGATGCTTGCACGGCAGCCTGTTGTAGTAAAACCATGCCAATGGAAAAATTGGGGATAACTAAACAGCCAGTGCTGGCTTTTTCGGCAAATTCGGCTAAATCTTGCAGTTGTGCCGCCGATAATCCCGTAGTTCCCACCACGGGACGGACTCCATAGGCGATCGCACTGCGGGTGTTGTCATAAACACCGTCGGGATGGGTAAAATCCACCATTACCCCCTGCACTTTTTCCTGAGTTGCCAGGACTAAAACACTCTGTAAATCGTCGAGAATCGGCACTTCTAGGGGTTCACAACCGGCCACTTCCCCCACATCCTGACCTCGAAAAGCTGGATTTCGATCGACTGCACCCACTAAGATCATATCGTCGGCACGAGCAACGGCTTTAATGACTTCCCGTCCCATTTTGCCGGCTGCACCGTTGACAACTACGGGAATCGGGCCTCTATTTTCGGTCATAGTTAATTATTCTCCTTATATGTAGGGATTATGGACTGTTGGGGTGGAGGGGTATTTCAGGGACAAAGGAAAAAACCCCAACACCTAACCCCCTTTTGCCTAATCACTGAATCAATTATCCGTTTTCTCGCGCACAACGATCGAGGGGTAGTTATGAGAAAATCGTGATTATTTAGGGAGAATATGGGTTTTTAACCCTCCATGCCATGCTTAAACTGTCGTTTTCAGGGATTGGAAGAAGGGCAAAAATATCAGGCGTACAGTGTAAAAGTGAGAAGGTCTAGAGCATTCTACATTTTGCGCTGTTCCTACGTCAATGGTGCTTTGTCTGGGTGATATTTTGGCAAATGTGAGTGCATCCTTAACCATATTTTATCACCTCAAACTAATCAACTTATTATTTGGCGAGTTCTAGCAGTTGTAAAAATTAATTGCTCGCTGAATTTTGATGATAAGATAAATTTTTAGTGATCACTTTCCACGCCCACTTTAAGGGTTTTCTGTTTTCCAATGCTTTTACAGAAACGGCAACAGTATCCATACTATTTAACTGCAACAATTGATATCCTCGTGCGCTCAAGAGACTCCGAGCGGATATCCTATCGCTATCGGAAAGATGTTTATGCTCGTACAGGATTAAACTAGGCTGAAACCGATCAATATCTATCATTTTCAGTACCTCGTAATCGAATCCCTCCGTATCTATGTGGATTAAATCTACAGTGCGAACCGAGTTCCGGTTACATAATTCTTCAAACGTTATACATTCCACTTGAGTTTTCCGAATTCGTTGTTCTAGTTCTGGGATAAAATCAATATGCTTTAAGACATGAGATAAGGAAAATGAACCGATTTGATCGTACCAAACAGGCAAAGGGGAATCTGTCTCTTCAACATAGTAGAAGTCTTTAAACCCGTTTACCTCGGCAATCGCTACATTTTCCAACTTAAATCGACCATAATCACCATATTTGGAGCATAATCTTTTGAATACATAGTCAACGGGTTCTATCATAATTCCACACCAACGTTTATCTAGCAGAAAATAACGTAGGGGATCACCGTAGCTAGAATCGTTTGAACCTACTTGAACAAAGAAAATATGCGCTTGTGAAATGGATAAACTATACAGCAGTGTATCGAGCTTATCCTTAAAGATTTTGTAGCGAAGACTAGGTGATTTAAAAATGCTCCAGAACTTTGACTGTTTGTCCGATCTTTTGCCGACTAATCGAGAGATATAAGTTTTAAGTTTTGCAAGTATCATGGCTAAAAAATTATAACTTTTGCTAGAAAATATTAGAACTAACTGATTTGGTTTTGAAATAGGCTAGAGCCTTGTTAAAATATCGTTCTAATCTTTTTTTCCATGCCTCTTTCGGTCGCCATCCAGACCAATCCGTTCGATCTAAGTATTCAAAAAATTGCTTTTCTGTATCCCTTAACGGAGAGAATTTAAATTTCCAAGGTTTATCATCTGATGCAAAATGTATTAGATAAGGAGCTTCCATAACCTGATGATAAACTTCCTCGGAAAAATGACTTTCTTGCCAAGAAGAAAATTTATTAGGAAGTTGATTCCAGCGTGGATCCAGTTTCCCCCAACAGCCCGCCAAAATAGCGTTGAGACCGTCCTGATCCCAGTAACGGAGACGTCTCCCATTTTCCTCTAGATAATTAATAACTTTAAAAGACATATCGTCTTCTCGCCATTTTTTTAAATTAAGAATCATTACCCCAGAGTTAAAATATGGCGTATCTGGGCGTATTTGAAGTTCTTGATAAGTTTTTAAGCCATTTTTACTTGACACTAGAGGACATCCCATATCTTGCACCGCAAATAAATATTGATTATCAATATCAATTTTCCATAAATTGTTTAAATCTTCTTTCAAAATTAAATCACAATCTAGATAAATAACTTTCTCAATCGACGGGGGTAAGAGATAAGGAATTAATAAACGATAGTAAGCGGCAATAGTAACATGACCCCAAGTCGGAAGTTTTTCCACGATTGTAAAGAACGCTGCTTCTTGAGGCTTTAGCCAGTTAAGTACCACTTCGACTTCTAATTTTTGTAGTGACCGAATCACCTTTTTTTTATTAGCATTGGTAATTCCCCCATCAATAACATAAATAAAAGCTTTCCCCTCTTTCAGGTTCTCTGCCAAGGAGTAAAGCATTACGCCAAGAGGAATTGCGTAATTGTTGTCCGCAGCACAGACGACTGTGGGTGTTTTAGTATTTTGCATTATCAACTCTTCGTGTCTTACAAGTTTAAATTCCATAGAAACAAGGTCAAAGAATCGCTTCTCTATTAGACATCTCTAAAAATTATAACCCAATTACAGCTTGCTTTTATGCTCTGTCCTAATTTAAAATAGTTCAATGGCTGAAATGTATATCTATCTTGGCTAATTCAATTTCACCGAAAAAATATAGGACAATTAAAATCATTTCTATTTGGGTAAGTTTCTTAACTAGAAAGACTTTTAGCCTTTTGACGATGACGGCTCGCCTCCTCCGGATAACTGGTGTCGCAATGATGAGGGGAGCGGGATGAGCGAATCGGATTTGGCAAAAACTTCAGGGCGATCAGTGAGAACTACAAAAGGGCTATTATCAGTTATAGTACGAATATCCTCGGCGAGGGTAAGGGCATGATCTCGATATTTCTTCCCGACAGCTAGGGTGACGAAACGAATTTTCCTATCAATCAAACTCATAGGCTACTGTTGGTATTGTCTTGAACTGCCGCACACTCGGCGAGAATGCCCCCACACTGTACCATAGACCTATTGGTCTGTCAAGATTGAATTTACCCTTGGTCAACCCACTATTTACAATAAAGCCATTTCCCCCACCACTTCCAAGCGGGTATAACTGCCGATTTTGAGGAATTTTTCCGAGAGAGATTCGGCCACATTGGGAGTAATCCAGCCTAACTGTTTGAGAATTTGCAAAGCGGCGGCATATTTAGCCCGTTTGGAACCATCTAGGGCTTTAATTGCTAATCCTAAACCTTC
>NZ_JASJFG010000495.1:0-1569 GCF_030065375.1 Microcystis sp. M49636_WE2
AGTCATGGAAGTTCCCCAAAAAGAAACCACGCCATTTTATCCCCGCAGTCCCTACGCTTGTGCGAAAGTTTACGGTCACTGGCAAACAATCAACTATCGGGAATCCTACGACTTATTTGCCTGTAACGGCATTTTATTTAACCATGAATCCCCCCGGCGGGGAGAAACTTTTGTCACGCGCAAAATTACCCGCGCTTTGGCCCGAATTATCGCCGGACAACAGAAAAAACTCTATCTAGGAAATCTCGATTCTAAACGGGATTGGGGTTATGCTAAGGATTATGTGCGGGCGATGTGGTTAATGTTACAACAGGAAGAACCGGATGATTATGTGGTGGCGACAAATGAAACCTATTCTATCCGGGAGTTTCTCGATATTTCTTTCCAATACGTTAATTTAAATTGGCAGGATTATGTGGAGTTTGATGAACGTTATTTGCGTCCGGCGGAAGTGGATTTATTGATAGGAGATTCTACAAAAGCCAGGGAGAAATTAGGCTGGCAGCCGTCGGTAACGTTTGAGGGACTGGTAAAATTAATGGTAGATGCGGATTTAGCGGCTTTGGGGATTAATCTTAATAACGGTGGTGATAGCCAACAGTTATTAAAAGATTTGGCCTATCTTCGCAATCGTTCGATGACAACTGTGGATTAAAGAGGTGAAAATATGCTCAATTTAAGCGAACAGAGAATCGTCGTCACCGGGGGGGCCGGATTTTTAGGTCGGCAAGTAGTTAATCAATTAATTGCAGCGGGGGCAAATCCCGAAAAAATTACAATTCCTCGGTCAAAGGATTGTGATTTAAGAGTTTGGGAAAACTGTCAACGTTTAGCCGACCAAGAAGATTTAATTATCCATTTGGCTGCCCATGTGGGAGGCATCGGTCTCAATCGGGAAAAACCCGCCGAATTATTCTATGATAATTTGATGATGGGAACCCAATTAATTCACGCTGCCTATCTAGCAGGAGTACAAAAATTTGTCTGTGTGGGGACAATTTGTGCCTATCCAAAATTTACTCCAGTACCTTTCCATGAAGACGATTTATGGTCAGGATATCCCGAAGAAACCAATGCGCCTTATGGTATCGCTAAAAAGGCTTTATTGGTACAATTAGAGTCCTATCGTTTGCAGTATGGTTTCAACGGAATTTATCTTTTACCGGTAAATTTATACGGGCCAGAGGATAATTTTGATCCGGGTAGTTCCCATGTAATTCCTGCTTTAATTCGCAAGGTTTATGAGGCACAACAACGGGGGGATAAACAACTTCCTGTCTGGGGAGATGGTAGTCCAACCCGGGAGTTTCTCTACTCCACCGATGCAGCACGCGGCATTGTCATGGCCAGTCAGTTCTATAATGAATCAGACCCGATTAATCTTGGTACAAATTATGAGATTTCTATCAAAGATTTAGTCGAATTAATCTGTGATTTAATGGGTTTTGATGGCGAAATTGTTTGGGAAATAGATAAACCGAATGGTCAACCGCGACGCTGTTTAGATACAACCCGCGCTCAGGAAAAATTCGGTTTTGTTGCTCAAATGGAATTTAAAGAAGGTTTGCG
>NZ_JASJFG010000781.1:0-3920 GCF_030065375.1 Microcystis sp. M49636_WE2
CTCGCCAAAATCAGCAGGATAAAGCCTAAATACTGACCGATAACGATATGACGACGGCGAAAAAGTTTATTGACCTGGGTAAAAAGAATCGTCAAAATCAGGATGTCATCGAGATTAGTGGCAATAAAGGCCGCTATTGCTGTGGATATGGCAGTAATCATGGTAGTCATAGGATTTTTTTCCTTAATCGGGTCTTCTGATCTCGATCGCCCTACTTCTACTCTAGAAAGAGCCATTAATAAAATCAAATATTCTTTCTTGTTGATTTAATAAATTAAAATGATGGAAAGACCAATAGAGACGGAAAACCCATTGCCATGGCCAGAATGACCCTAGATCAACTGGAAATCTTTCTAGCGACTGCTGAACATCTCCACTTCACCAAAGCAGCAGAAGCTTTATATATCACCCAACCGGCCGTCAGTGCCGCCATTGCCTCCCTAGAAAATGAATACGGGGTGAAATTATTCCATCGCGTCGGTCGTCACATCGAGATCACGGAAACAGGACGTTTACTGCAATTAGAAGCGCAACGCATTCTCACCCAGGTAACTTTGACAGAAAGGGGATTGGCGGAATTCAACGACTTGCAACGGGGAGAACTACAATTAGGGTCGAGTTTGACTATTGGTAACTATTGGCTGCCGGCAAAAATTAGCGATTTTCAGGAGCGCTATCCAGCAATTAAGATCAACTGCACCCTAGCTAATACGGAAGAAATCTGTCTGGGTACGGCTAACGGACGTTTTGACCTAGCATTAATCGAGGGAGAAGTCAAGAGTGATTTAACACATTGTTTAGAACAGGAGATCGTCGGCAGCGATCGCTTATTAATCATTGTCGGACGTTCTCATCCCTGGTATAAAAGAGAGGCGATCGAATTGCCGGAATTAGTGGAAACCCCTTGGGTAATGCGAGAATCGGGATCGGGAACTCAACAAAGATTCGAGGAAGCTTTACAGAATTGGGGCATCGATTTACGCACATTAAAGGTGACTTTGCTGTTAAATACGGGGGAAATGGTGAAAGCAATCATCGAGAATAGTTTGGCAGCGGCCGGCATTTCCGAATTAATGGTTCAAAAGGAATTAGAATTAGGCACATTGCGATCGATTCGAGTCATCGATACTTCCAGTTCATACCCTCGTTATCTCGAATTTATGCGCCCTTTTTTAAAAATAAAACACCGTCAGCGCTTTCAACCCCGGGTCTGTCAAGTTTTCGAGCAGATGTTGTAATCTGATAGCAATCACCGAAAATTAACTAGAGCAAAAATAAAGATATGTAGGGGAAATTATTTTTGGCAAAAGAGATGGGGAATGAGGTAATATAAATCTCTCCTTTTAACTCTCAAAAATTGTCATCTATAATATTTTTAGCCGACAAGTTCTTGGGCTTTCTGAGAAAGAACCTCATCCATCCAAGCATTGATACTTTTACCTTTTTTAGTTGCTGCTAAATAGATTTTACGATGAATTTCGGGGGTTGTTTGATAAGGTAGCTTTCCTGAAAAAGGTTGATCGGGTTCTTCTCCTAATTCTTGGCAAAATTCTAGATAGTCATCAACAGATTCATGAAAACACTGTACAGCTTCTTCAATAGTTTTGCCGTGAAAAGTAATCACATCTTTAATGTCAATGACGATTCCAGAGATCAGATTATCGTCAAAGTCAATTTCAAATTTACCTGTATATCCTTTATAAGTTGTGGTGTACATAGTTTTTGTTTCTCTCAATAAATAATCAATAATTGAGGCAATTAAATGATATTAGCATTTTCTAAAAAGAGGCGTATATCCTTGTCTGAATTGCATTCAGAACTCGCTGTTGCTTTTTTTTCATTGAGTAAGGTTCAGTAACTTTTTTTCGTATTATATCAGTATTTTTAGAAAAAGGAAGACTCTCTACGGTATTATTTAATCTATCAATAGGATTGGTTTGAACCCTTTACTTGTAATGCTGATTCTTTTTTCACTCTCTCCCTTCAATAATTTTAATTTCTTCCTCGCTTAATCCATAGAGTTTATAAACAATTAGATCGATTAATTCATCGGTCGTGCTTAATTGTTGTTTTAGGGGCAAAAGTTTATCTAGACTGGTTTGATATTCTTTTTCTAGGGTTTCCTGTATTTGACGATCTAGCAAGTTAACGGTAATTTTCTTTTTGTTCTTTTTCAGTATCTCCCACAGTTGATCGCAGCTAAGATGAGGTTCGCTTTTTTGGTAGTCACCGAGATAGTTTTGGATTTTTGATTTGTTGGTTAAATTATCGATCGCACTACCGATTATTCTCTCTAAATATCTTAAAAAGCTTTTGATTTCTTTTTGTTTTTCCCGATTTATCTCGATCATCTGTTCTGCTAAGTAGGCCAGAATATCATGGACTATATCGGTTTCTTCTCTCCTAATATGTTCCTCGATTTCTTTTAATATTTCTTGCTTTTCTTGATAACTTTTGATAAGTTTCTCTAAACTCTGTTGACGGCGATCGCTTTTGGTGTTAAAAGATATTTTTCGGATGGGGATGTTCTCCATGTATTGACCAAAAAATCTTAATCTACCTTGCTTCTCTGTATCCCCCAATACAGCACTGTTTTGAGACATATAAAAGAAAATTAAGCTGGAATTTAAAAGAGCTAGTAAATAATAACTTTGGCTAGGAATTAAATAGGTAGTATTGATTGAGTAAAAGCCATTATTATCTAAAGTAAAGCGCGATTCTTTAGCAATATCTGGATAAATAATTTTAGGTTTTTCAAAAATATCATAATAAGTGCAAGATCTTAATTCCCACCAAAACTGTCCTTGATCACATCTTTTTCTAGCTTTTTCTGCAAAACCCTCAAGATGTTTAGTAAGAGAAGGGTATAATGAAGAAAGATAATTCCAAGCTAATTTTTCCTGATCTGTATCTATTTTTTGTTTTGTCCATCCCCAGGGAATCAATAATAAATATAAGTCCCGATTCTTGATTTCATATTTCCTTAAATCATCTCCTACTATTAAAGACTTGATAAATTGTTGATTGTTTGGGTCAGTTCTTACTAAATATTCTTTGATATTTTTGTCAATCACAAATGCTTCGTTACATCCTATTTTAATTCCCAGATAAATCTGATTGTTTACATATTCACTCAGAAAAACAGCTTTTTTTTGTAATTTTTCGACAATTGTAGCAATCTGATTTTTAGCTAAGGACCAACCTTCCACAGACAAGCTATTTTCACATACATAATATGACAGATCATTAATCACATCAATTAAACTATTGAATTTGAGAGACTTAATCTTTGATACTAAAACATTTTGTTGACCTACAATATTATTTTCAATCAGTAGAATAGATGGAAAAGTTGCCGCTTCCGAAAAAACAGGCAATTCTCCAAAATCGATAATTTCTTTTATAGTTGTTTGCTGGGTTAGAAATTGTCTTAATTTCGTTCCATAATTAGCACGCATAAATTTATTTGATATAATCAAACCCAAGTGACCTCCTTGCTGTAAGGATAGTAACCCCATTTCGACAAAATAAACGTATAAATCGGCAACTCCATGAAAAGATTGATAATTTTCTTTTAGAAAGGGTTTAATATCTTTTAATCCTTCTTGTCGAACATAAGGAGGATTACCGATTACTGCATCAAAACCGGGGTTATCCTTCCAAGAAGCGGAATCAAGATCGATAAAAACTTCAGGAAATTCCAGATCCCAATGAAAAAAACGCTTACTTTTATATAAACTAGCTGCTTGGTCTAAAATTCCTTGATCTGATCGGGGTATCTTATCCCAATTAATTGCCGATATATTACCACCGTAGCGCTGCAGAAACTCGATAGCAGTTTTAACCCCAAAAAAGCGAGAAAGGAAAACATCTAATAAACGCTTGTAGGGTTTAGCTTGACTATCAAAATCACGGAATAA
>NZ_JASJFG010000172.1:0-3732 GCF_030065375.1 Microcystis sp. M49636_WE2
AGGAACCGAGAATCGCTTCTAATTGGATAACTTGGGCAATATAGGCAAGAATAAAAGCGAAAATCAGGGAAACTAAGAGCAATTGTCCCCTAGTTTTCATGCTATTAACTAATTGAACGTAAAAGGGGCTTAAAAAACGACCGATCAGGATCGCCCCGATTACAAAAGCGCTAGAACTAATAACTAAATAAATTACTTTGCTAATTTGCACTTCTCCAGTCTTCACCAAAGAAGCAACGACAGCGAGGACGATAATACCGAGAATATCATCGAGAACCGCTGCCCCGATGATAATTTGACCTTCTTTCGCCGATAACTGCCCTATTTCTGCTAAAACCTTGGCGGTAATGCCGATACTGGTAGCGGTTAGGGCTGCCCCGGCAAAAATAGCGGGAATGGTGGCCAGATGAAAGATATAGATTAAACCCAAAGTACCCACCAAAAAGGGAACCGCAACCCCTACCACTGCGACAGCAGCTGCCTGTGGACCGACGCGAATTAATTCCTGTAAGTCTGACTCTAAACCAATCTCGAACAGCAGGATAATTACCCCCAATTCCGAGAGGACGGAAATCACCTCACTAGCAGCACTAAAAACGGCGGGAGATTGCTGCGGGGTGAGGGGTGAAGTGGATTCTAGGAAATGAATTAGGAGAGAATCCTCGAATCCCGCCCCTCCTTCTGGAAAAACCAGTAATTTTAGGGCAGAAACCCCGATAATCACCCCACCGACTAATTCTCCTAACACGGGAGGCAAGTTGAATCGGACGCATATTTCCCCCCCCAGTTTACAGGCGAAATAAATAACGGTCAAACTCAGCAGCACGCAGGCTAAAACTAAGGCACTATCGGCAGTCTCGGCCGTAGCTGCCGAGGCTAACAGGGGAATGTTAAAACTCCAAGCGGAAGAAAGGAAAGGCTGTAGTATCATCGCTCGCTCAAAATTACTCCCAATAGTTAGTAAAAGTATAGTCAAATATATGCAGACTGAATTCCATTTCAGAAATTCCCTTCACTTTTACTTCAAGAGATTGATTCTCCTTGGGTGAACTACGCACATCTCTATCCCATAGCGGTTAAACGCATTTGGGAATGCTTTTCGCAAAATGTTGTAGGAACCCATGACATCAGATTGAACCAGAATCCCCATAAATTTCCTAGTGAAGAAAGGCACTCTTGCAAGAGGCCCGGTGAGGCTAGTTTTTTGATTCTAGGGATTTTTCCTTTTCTCCTAATTCCCAGTAATTGAGCAGGATAGCATTAACTGTATTACCGATCACATTTAACACGGTTTTAAAGCCATCGGTCAAGCGATCGACCCCCGCTACTAAAGCCACTCCCTCTAAGGGTAAACCCGCCGCCGATAATACGGTAGTCATGGTAATTAATGCGCTGCCGGGGACCCCCGGGGTACTAAAAGAAACCAATAAACCACTCAATGCGATCGCTAATAACAAAGAGGGACTTAAAGGAACTCCGTAAACCTGAGCGATAAAAAGAGCATTAAATCCCTGTAAAATTGCCGAACCATCGCGTTTTAGTACCGTTCCCAAGGGAATAGCGAAACTGGCGATATCTTCAGGTAAACCGTATTCTTGAATTTCCCGCAAAACCACAGGTAAAGCGGCGTTAGAACTAGCAGTACCGAAAGATAAGGATAAAGACTCCGATAAAGAGCTAAAAAAGCGTCGAGGTTCTCCTTTGAGGGCAAAAAGGAGCAAAACATACACCCCAATCATCAAGGCGCTGGCCAAAAACAGACCAAAAACATAGAAAAAAAGTCTCGCCACTAATTCTAATCCCTGGGTGGCGATAACCGAAGCAATCAGAGCAAATACCCCCACAGGCGCTAGATAGAGAATCACCGATAGGATTCTCTCGCTGATTAGATAAAGACTGTCTATCAAGAGAATAAAAGGTTTTGCCCCCTCTTTGGCCAGTCCGATGCCGATACTAAATAAAACTCCCGTCACGATTACCTGTAAAAGATTGCCCCCGGTAAGAGCTTCTAGGGGATTAACCGGAATTAAGCTAATCAGCCAATCTCTCAAGGATACTGGTGTATTGGTGGTCATGGCGGCATTAGTGGCAAATCCCTCTAAACCTATCCCCGGTTTTAATAGCAACGCCGTGGCCATGCCGATTAACAGAGCAAGTGTACTGGTTAGCAGATAGCCAGTCATCAATCTGAGTAAATATCTACCGATCCGCGCAGCATTCTGTACCCGGGTTAATCCTAAAATAAGGGAAGAAAAAACGATCGGAACCACCACAAATTGAATTAAGCGCAGAAAAACCTCTCCCACCGGCGCGAGAATATAGTCATCTAAAGGTAGGATTAGCGCGGGAAAAAAACCATTCAGCAGCGCACCGAAAACAATTCCCGCACCGAGGGCGACTAAGATCAGGTTAGATAAATTCATGGCGTTAAGTTGAGAATTCCGAGACTAATTTGGGGCAGTGTAGCACTAGGCTAATCTTATCGAACCCTTCTGTCATTTTTTGCCAGAAAAGGGAGAGATGAGCCAATAAAAGCCCATCTCTCGGTAATTTATCCCTATACTTTAGTGACAGCCAAGAAGACTTTACTTGTTACCATTACCCTGCATGGCTAAAACCGCATCGCGCAGTTTATCTGGCACTTCTTGCAGGTGATCCTCATCCCACTGGAAGAAACCGACACCCATAGTCAAAGAACGCAATTCAACGATAAAATCCTGCATTTCCGCTTGGGGGAGATAGGTTGTTATCTGATCCCAACCTTTCCACTCCTCAGAAGCTTCAAAACCCTGAATTTGACCGCGTTTACCACTGATTAACTGTAAAACCTTGGCGGTGTATTCTGAGGGAGCGAGAACCGTCACCGATAGAATGGGTTCTAATAAGACCGGATGACATTTAGGCAGTCCCTCCGTCATCGCTAGACGGGCCGCTTGTTTAAAAGCTTGTTCGGAACTATCGACACTGTGATAGGAACCATCGGTGAGGGTGACATCAATATCCACCACGGGGAAACCCAAAGGACCATGACCGAGATATTCCCGCACTCCCGTTTCCACCCCGGGGATATACTGTTTGGGGACGACACCACCGACAATGCTTTCATGGAAGTGGAAACCTTCCCCCCGGGCCAGGGGTTTAATATCGAGATACACATCACCAAAAGCACCGTGGCCGCCGGTTTGGTGTTTATAACGTCCGTGGGATTTGGTGCTGGTTTTGATCGTTTCCTTGTAGGGAACTTGGGGTAAATGGGTGGTCATCGGTAGATTATACTTGCGTGCTAGGCGATCGAGGGCCACTTGTAGATGAATTTCTCCCTGTCCCCAGAGAATCACTTCTTTAGTGTCGCCGTGTTGTTCCCAGTAGAGGGAGGGATCTTCTTCGATCAGTTTTGTCAAAGCTGAACTTAATTTAACTTCATCCTTGCGATTGACGGCGGCAATAGCGAGAGCAAAGACGGGTTTAAGCTGTAATCCTTTGGGAAGGTCGGGTTTTTGACTGCCGCTGCTCACCACGTCTCCGGTGGCGATTCCCTCCAAACGACCGAGAGCGACAATTTCCCCCGCTTGGGCCTGCTGTAAGGGTTGTTGTTGTTGTCCCATGAGACGATAGATACCACCAATCCGCACACCGTTTAAGGCCATGCCATCGTTAAGGGTTCCCTGCCAGATTCGCCCTAGGGAGAGGCGACCGCCCTGGGGAGTAAAATAGGTTTTGAGGATTTGTACC
>NZ_JASJFG010000706.1:0-4527 GCF_030065375.1 Microcystis sp. M49636_WE2
ATCGAGACTTGTCCGGTTAACTGTATTCACTGGGTTAATTATAATCAGTTGTCATCTCTTGAGGAAGAACGCAAACATCAAGTGATTAAACAGTTAGGTTTTCCTCAGATTCACAAGAAATTTAGCCCCGCAGATTTAGATTTCTAGGAAATAATAGGTGCAGCCTCATCCACCTATTATTTCCTAGCAGTCATGGCAGCGGCTCTCGATCGAATCTGCTACAGTTCTTAAATGAATACCCAACTGATTGATTCTCTCGCGCGAATTATTCTCTCTCTCTCCGAGGAAGAAAGAGAGTTACTGAATCGAAAAATTGAGAGCGAACAACGGTAAAATTTGCAGATTAACGCTCAAATTTTGGATTTAGAAAACCGTGTCAAGCAATAGGAAAATCAATATCCCATGAGTTCGGAAGAATTCTCTTCTAGATTTCGTTCCGGTGAGCTAGGGGACGCTATGGATTATTTCGAGTGGAATGTTTATTATTAAATGCTATTGGCAGCCAGAAAAGAGATAAGTTTACGATCAAATTAGATGGAGATAGCCGATTATATTCGCAAGGTTAAACGGAAATTATCTGAGAGTTTGATCGTCAACTCTTTCACGATTGTCGATGAAAGAATTTTATTCGATCGAGGCTATTTCCGAGCGAGAGTCCTTCGATTTCAGGACAACAACCGTATAAAATTGAACTACTGAGATCAATCATGAATCCTAGAGTTAAAGAAGTTATCCCTTTGCCAAACTATCAATTACAACTCATCTTTACTAATGAGGAAAAGAAAATTTATGATTGTTCATCACTGCTCGATTTTGGCATCTTTCAAGAACTTAAAAACAAGCAGTATTTTAATCAAGTAAAAATTTTAGATGGTACGGTAACTTGGCCGAACGAACAAGATATCTGTCCGGATACTCTCTATCTTGACTCCATTTCCCAAACCTAGAACAGTTCGATCGAGGAAACCCGACAACTTCGCATAAAATTTAGGAAGTATGAAAAGTAACGCTCCCACTGATCGGATTTTCTTTCGCTACAGTCTTTCTCAGAAAGATGAGGTTAGTTATTGTTGCTAAAATACTTGATGAGTAAGGATTAATTTGTACTTCATCTTTAGGAGAAAGAGTGAGAAATTTTCTATTTACCCGGTGATTGTTGTGGGGGGGGGAAAGTTAGAGGCAATCGGGGCAAAATGATAAGTATTTTATATGCAAATACCTTCAATACTTAAAAATATTTAAATTTACAATTGGTAATATTTATTTTTACTTAAGAATTTATTGAGAATAATTTCTATTTATTTACGAGATAGCAATACTTCCAGCGATTCTGGTATAATTTTGCATTATGCTATGGTGGGTTTTTGTAGTCTTTTTTGGACTTGTTAAGGTCTAGCTTGCCTTAAAACCATTGCTAAATCTAGACTTTCCCTTTTAGCCAAACCAAACACTCCCGCTAATTCTCCCTTTTTTCCCGAACAACGTTGATCTAATTTTTGTGTAGTTTTGTTGCAAAGTCAAAGTTTTTTTGACAAAATGCTTAAATTGTGGTATGAAGGGAGTGCGACGGGATTTAGCATCATCTCTAGTTCCAATGTTTCCTAAAAAAGGATATAGGTGGAATTCTCATCAACATCGACAAATATTGTCTATCTTCATAAGTAGCATGACGCTGAACCGATTTAATATTACTTAATTACTATCATAATATTTCTTCTCAAAAAAAGAGGAGAAAAAAGCAAGTTCTGCCTTTCTCTCCTCCAGTCTAGCGATTAATTAGATTGGAACAGTAGTGAGTAATCTTTGACTACTATTGACTGCTTTAGTAAGCACCGTTATTTTTGGGAAAAACCACAACACCAATAGTTCTAAAGATTACCCATATATCGGTTAACCAGTTGCGCGAATTAACGTAATACACATCCATCTGCACCCGCATGGGATAGGGGATGTCATTACGTCCAGAAACTTGCCATAAACCAGTTAAACCGGGGCGAATAGTTAAAACTTTGTCGATGCGATTGCCATACTTCTGCAATTCTTCGGGAACTAAAGGCCTCGGACCGACGACGCTCATATCTCCCCGCAGGACGTTGAAGAATTGGGGAAACTCGTCTAAACTGGTTAAGCGGAGAAACTTGCCAATCCAAGTTATGCGGGGATCGTCCTTAAGCTTGAAATTATCCTCGAATTCCGCTCGCAGTTGGGGAGAGTCTTCCATCAGTCTCTCTAATACCTTATCCGCATCCATTACCATAGTACGGAACTTGATACAGTTGAAATGCTGGAAGTTTTGACCGACGCGCTTCTGCACATAGAAGACCGGACCGGGGGAACTAATCGCGATCAGTAAGGCTAAGATTAAATAAAGCGGCGAAAAGAAAATTAGAACCGATAGGGAGAAAACGATATCGAATAATCGTTTTGAGGTATCGCCGTCTAAAGCTATTAACCAAGATTTTTGATGCCGTCTACCAGAGACCGAAGGTTTGAACCCTCGCTTCATCAAAGCTTGTAGAGCCTTGACGGAGATAAGTTGGCTATTAGCAGTCATCTTACTCCTTCACATCACACACACCACACAGTACCTATGATAAAGCCACAAGACTGAAAAAACAAGTCTTTGGGCTAATAACTGGCACTGGTCATTTTAGAGCCTTTGTACTGAAAAATCTCTAATTAGGGTTTACTGAAAAAGTTTGTTGCTGGGGTTAGGAGTCAGTAGTTAGAATTCAGGAGTCGGTATTCAGGAGTCAGGAGATTGCTTTTATGGTTCTTCGTTACTTAGTATGGTTCGATAGGGTGGCATAAATGGACTAAATCTTTATCTGGCAAGAGATTTAATTGATTAGTTCGCTCTAGATCGAAAACAATTAACAAAAATCGCCAAATGTCTTTCTCTATAAGAGTTTCATTCCTTATAACCCTGTACGTTGCATAAGACAAACCGAAGAACCGCTTTTATTTATTCTTGCCACTTCCTAATTCATAATTCCTAATTCATAATTCCCGCTCCCCTGCTTCCCGCTTCCCTGCTCTCCTATGCCTTTTAAACAGGATTTAGTAGTATAGGACGCTTTTGAACCACCAAAAATTAATTATGCAAGAGGTTTAATAAAAAATAAAAGAGCATCATTTGCTGATGCTCTTGGTGACTGAATATTTAAGTAGTTACAGCTTTGATCCTAAGGATGAAGTATGCTCTTGTGTGCGCTCGTCTCATCAGTCCTGAATTCTGGCTCCCGAAAACGAAAACTTTATACTTCATCATTTAAGATAAATCCCATACTTAGGCGGTGCGTTTTTTCATACTACCTAGTTCTCGAATGCCTAACCAACCGATCAAACTATAGGAAATCGATAGCAACATACTTTGAATACCAATTCTTAACCACTGTTTCAAAGCCTCCAAGTTGGCTTGGCTTTCTGCCTGTTTTCGCCGCTCTTGCAGCTGAGTTTGTAGCTGATTTTTGATCTCATCTAATTTCTGTTTAAATTCCTTCGGGCTTTTGGATAAATCGCGTAAATTAGTTAATTGCTCTCTTTGTTGACGGAGGGTCTGTAACTGTTCCGTGTTGATCGGTTGTCCTTGGAAACGACCAGTTTCAATCACTTGAGTTCTCTGAGAGATCTCCTGGTCTAATCGTTGGGGATTTTGCGATAGAGTATTTACCTGGGCTAAGAAAGCTTGAATTTGTCCCTCCCCCTGGTCAACACCCTGTTCAATTTGAGTCAAAGCGTTGTTTTTAATCTGGTTGATATTATTGATGTGAACGGGAATCATCAACAGAAAAACTAAACCTAACAGGGTGGAAAAAATAAAGATCGGCCAACGCAATTCAAAGCGGGATTTTCTAGGAATGACATCTTTATTGTTAGCGTCAATCCAGTAAGCGATTAAAACGAGAATGATACCGAGGAGAGGGACAATTCCTCGATCAACAAAGGTGGTGACGAACCCTACCTGCCATTGGGATTGATTGAATTGATAGGGCAGCGGCAGGATAAACCCATCCAAAAGGAAGGAAAGAATGAAAACCAATCCCGTTAATTTCAGGCACAAAGAAGTAAAGCTGTTCATCGCTGTTTCTGTAATGGTATGTCAATGAATAGATTCATTAGTCTGTTTAAAAGTTCTCGCTGGGGATTCGCGGAAGGATTTTGCCGAGAGGCAATCTGACAAACTGCAATTTCTAATTAACTTTCGCTCAGCCCCCCCGCTAAACCCTACGTTAAATCGTTCTGCTTGTCAACCCCCCTCGAGAATCGACTCTAGAAATATTACCTCAATATGGCATCGGTAAACCTATCCCTGTCAAAGAATAAAATTTTCCCAAGCTCTCAGACGAGGTTTTCCCCCGGATCTCTTACCTAAGACAGAGACTCTCAAAGAATAAAATTTTCCCAAGCTCTCAGATGAGTCCTGAATGGTTAGCCTATAGTAAAGACAGCCCCCTGAGTTGATAACAAAACCCATGCAGAAATTGGTGGAAGTTTTAGCTGATAAACAAGCTCTGATCGCAAAAT
>NZ_JASJFG010000072.1:0-5400 GCF_030065375.1 Microcystis sp. M49636_WE2
CCGCCATTCTCTGGAAAGATGCCAAAAAATCCGATAAAGCAGCAGTTGCCCTCAAAATTACCTCAAAAGATTTAAAAGAGTTAAATATTATCGATCAGATCGTTCCTGAACCCTCCAGAGGGGCCCATGCTGATCCGATTAAAGCGGCAGCCAATTTAAAAGCCGCTATTAGTGAAAATTTAGAGGCTTTATCTTTGTTAACTCCCCAACAACGGCGCGAATCTCGTTATCAAAAATTCCGCAATTTAGGCGTATTTTTAGAAGCTACCGCTTAATCAGTGATCGGTGATCAGTTATACCAAATCCTGTTCACAAAGTAGAAGCATTCGGATAGGAAATCTACGGTTTCAGCGATAGGTTATTACCTCAATGCTTCGCCCCTACTTTCAAAATCTTGCACCTGCTTCGCAAAAAAGCCCCAAACCCCTTACCTCGTCTATATTTTACCTTTATTCAGCCAGCCCTAATTAGTGCGATTAATTCCGAGTTATTATTGGTACATTAATCTTACCAATTAAAAGGCCCCAAAGCCCGATCGTTGTAATCGCCACCCTCGGCAATAAAATGAATTACCATCGATTTACGGGTTAGCAGGTTATTATTAATCTTCCCCCCACCATGAATTAACATTCCGTGCCAGAGAAGAATCTCTCCTTTTTTAGCAGTAAATGATTGACAATCATAATTCTGAGCGCGCTGGTTAACATAATCTTGGTATTGGGGAATTTGAGCGGCAGTAATATTTTTAAGATTGACGGCGGGCTAGTCTGGAAAAAAGTCAGTTACTTTGATATTTTTATGAGATTTAGGATAAAAAATTAGCGGGCCAGCATCGGCGGAAATATCTTCCAAGGCAATCCAAACACCGACTAAATGATTAGCAGGATGAACATAAAAAACTGCCATATCCTCATGCAACCCCTGCTCTGTACCGTGCAGAAAGTTGATGGAATATCTCGGTTCGCAGGATTTGCCAATAATTAAATTAACTAAATCTCTCAGATTTTGATTGTCAAAAATTGCTCGAGCAGCGGGGGAAATCTCATGAAAGGCATGGAGTCGCCAAATAGAATTAACTAAGGCTTTTCTTTGCTCGATATCTAGGGCTAAAACTTGCTCGTGACTTAAACTCGCCGGTAGATTTTCTGCTTGAATGCCTTCAATTCTTAATCCAGGTATAGCCGATTCTAGGACAAATAAATCGGCTAATTCTGCTACTAAATTATCGATCGCCGTTGCGGGAATTAAATCTTTGACAATACAATAACCCAATTCTCGCCAATGGTCGAGGAGTTGATATTCTCGTTCGGAAATTCGCCGTTGTTGACGAGCTTTTTGCAGGGATTTTTCCGCTCGCGAGCGATCTAACCAGGGTAATTCGGCAGTAGAATCGAAAGACCAGGGCAAATTTTTTAAGATATCGGCAATTTTAAGAATCATACTCAGTTCATCTTTTCCGAGCTACTTTCGGACTATTTTAATCTATGAGCGCTCGATCTACCCTGTCAACAGATATAAATTATCTGAAAAAACCCCCTAGGATGAGTTAGGAGGTTACAGGGAAAAAATCAATCAGGGTTGATGGGATTAACTAGCGCTAACTTCAGCAGGATAAACGCTAACTTGACGGCGACTTTTATCCTTGTATTCAAATTTGACCACACCATCAATTAAAGCGAATAAAGTATCATCGCCACCACGACCGACATTTTTACCCGGGTGAACTTTAGTACCCCGTTGACGGATGAGAATATTTCCCGCTTTTACCACTTGACCACCGTAGCGCTTAACGCCTAGTCTCTGGGAACGAGAATCGCGTCCGTTGCGGGTACTACCCGTACCTTTCTTATGAGCCATAATTTCTCTCCAAATGCTTTTTTGATTCTAAAAGTTATTCTTCTTCATCGCTACTATCTTCCACAACTTCAGCGCCGGAGGTAGCAGCAGTGGCGACTAGGGTTTTACCGTTATAATTGATTGAATCAATCATAAAACGGGTAATTTCTTGACGATGACCGCGTTTTTTACGGGTTTTCTTTTTCGGGCGCATTTTATAGACAATAACTTTTTTGCCCCGACGATGTTGCATGACAGTCCCTTCCACGGTGGCCCCTTCGATAAAGGGCTGACCGATGCTAATATCATCCTCATCATGGATTAATAGCACTTTGTCGATGGTATGGGTACTTTGTTCATCGACGTGAAGAAGTTCGATATCGTAATAGCGACCGGGTTCTACCCGAATCTGTTTGCCACCGGTCTCAATAATTGCGTAACTCATGAATTTTCTGCGCTCGTTTTGCCGTACAGGTAGCTGAAAAAATTCCAGCTTTTGTGCTAATGTCCTCACCTGATCCGAGCAGGAATTGACACAATTTACTATTATCTAATATTCGGGCGGCAATTGTCAAGCTTTTAGCCCACCGATTGGCTATATACTGAAAATAATCTTACGAAAAACTCAATTAAACCGTTATGGAACAGTGGGAAAGCAGAGGACACCTGTTAACCGAACAAATTAACCCAAACAGCCTCAATTTAGACCAATTAAACCCGCTCGAATTGGTGGATCTCTTCAATCGCGAGGATGCCCAAACCCTAAAAGCGATCGCCATGGCCCGGCAAGAATTGGCCCTAGCGATCTCCCTGACCAGTCAAGCTCTGGCTAAAGGTGGTAGACTCTTTTACATTGGGGCGGGAACCAGTGGCCGGCTGGGGGTTTTGGACGCGGCCGAATGTCCTCCCACCTTCTGCACTCCCCCGGAATTGGTACAGGGAATTATTGCTGGTGGAGCGGCGGCGCTGGTGCGTAGTTCCGAAGATTTGGAGGATAAAGCGGAAGATGGGGCGGCGATTATTGCCCAGCGAGAAATTGACGAATTAGACGTGGTAGTGGGGATTACCGCCGGGGGTACCACCCCCTACGTTCACGGGGCTTTACAGGCGGCAAAACAGCGAGGTGCGACGACGATTGCTATTAGTTGTGTCCCCGCCGAACAAGTCGAGATCGCGGTGGATGTGGATATCCGCTTATTGACCGGACCAGAACTTCTGGCCGGCTCCACCCGCCTGAAAGCGGGAACAGTGACGAAAATGGCTTTAAATATCCTTTCCACAGGGACAATGGTCATGTTAGGCAAGGTTTACGGCAACCAGATGGTCGATGTGGCTGTTACTAATCATAAACTCCATGACCGCGCCCTGCGGATTATCTGTAACCTTAGCGATATTAGTCGTGAGGAAGCGGCAATTTTACTGGAAAAAAGTGGCCGCCGGGTTAAACTGGCTTTGTTAATGCAGAAAACGGGACTTTCGGCGGCGGCAGGACAAGAATTGTTACAAAAGCATCGAGGGCAATTACGGGCCGCCCTGCAAGCTTATAATCAAATTGATTGATAAAAACCTATTGATTTTGACTTTCCTATGGTTAATATTTCTTCGGAAATTGCTGCGGTCGCTGTTATTTTCCTCGTCGCTGGTGCTATCTTGACTTGGAGTTTTTATCGGGCTAAACCCTACGGCCAACTGGGAATTTTACCTTGGTTACAATCCTTGGTACTCATAGCTCCTTGGTTAATTTTTTTCGGGCTATTTGCGGCGGGAATTTATCTCAATCTAGCGGTAATTCTCTTTTTACTGGTTGCTTCCACCATTATCTATATTTATTTGGGCAACCGTTTACGGTTACTGAAAACCAATCAGATAATTGAACCGAAATTTAACCAGGCAGTTAGCCAGTCCGTTACTCCTCTAGAAACCACGGCAGCGGTGACAGTAATTGTACCAGATGTGATTCCAATTCCCGAAGAGGATTTAAAAGTTATTCAGAGCATTTTTGGGATAGATACTTTTTTTGCCACCGAGACTATCTCTTTTCAGGAAGGGGCAATTTTTAAAGGCAATTTACGAGGAGAACCGGATATCGTTCACTCTCGCTTAACCCAGAAATTAAGTAATCATTTTGGCGATAAATATCGTTTATTTCTGGTGGAAGGAACCGAGGAAAAACCTGTGGTAATTATCCTTCCCAAAACTAACGATCCTAGTCCTGCCACTCTTGCTCAAAAAAATCTCTCTTTAGTTTTGTTAGTAGCCACCATTGTCACCAGCTTAGAAGCGGCGGGAATTTTATTGGGTTTTGATTTGTTTAGTAATTGGCAGAGATATCGAGAAGCAATTCCCCTGAGTTTGGGTTTATGGTCGGTATTAATTGCCCACGAAATCGGTCATCTAATTATCGCTAAACGCCATAATGTTCGTCTCAGTTTACCCTATTTTCTTCCCACTTGGCAGATTGGTTCTTTTGGGGCGATTACTCGTTTTGAATCTTTATTACCTAACCGCAGTGTCCTATTTGATATAGCTTTCGCTGGTCCTGCTTTGGGAGGTTTGGTTTCTTTAATCTTATTAATTGTTGGACTGACTTTATCTAATTCGGCCAGCCTTTTTCAAATCCCTAGTACCTTTTTCCAAAGTTCAATTTTAGTGAGTTTTTTAGCGCGGATAGTTTTGGGCGACGAGTTACAAAATGCCGTTATCTCCGTGCATCCTTTAACTGTTATCGGTTGGTTAGGATTGGTGATTACCGCCCTTAATTTACTGCCCGCAGGACAGTTAGATGGTGGCAGAATTGTTCAGGCTATTTATGGTCGCAAAATTGCCCGCCGCACCACTGTGGCCACTTTGGTCATTTTGGGCATTATTTCCTTAGTTAATCCCAGTAATCCGATTCCTCTCTATTGGACAATTTTAGTCGCTTTTTTACAAAGAGAGTTGGAAAGACCGAGTTTAAATGAGTTAACCGAACCCGATGACACCCGCGCCGGTTGGGGTTTATTACTACTCTTTTTAATGTTAGCGACTCTGATTCCTTTAAGCCCTAGTTTAGCAGGACGGTTAGGCATCGGTGGCTAAATACTTCCCCGAAATTCTTGCCATTGATTGCCGTCAAAAAAAAGCTTGACAAAAACTCAAGTCTTGACTTATAATTTTCTTATAATGGGAATCCGTGTCCGCCTATAGACCCCTGATTTTTCCGTAAAATATAGCCTCCAGCATTTACCCCTGAAGATTTGACTTTTGGAGTTGCTCAAAATGTCTAACGAAACTGTCACTTATTCCCTAGAAGCTGTCCTGACAAGGATTGAGGGGAAAATCGACTCTCTGGAAAAACGTATTGACGAGAAAATCGACTCTCTGGAAAAACGTATTGACGAGAAAATCGACTCTCTGGAAAACCGTATTGACGAGAGATTTGACAAGATAGAAGACCGGTTAACTAAAGTAGAAATAGGACAGGCCGAACTCAAGGGAGATATTAAAGCTTTAGACGAAAAAATCAATGGATTAACTGCAAGGGTTGCCTATCAGGAATTCACCAATCGAGGGATTCTGATAGCA
>NZ_JASJFG010000238.1:0-1130 GCF_030065375.1 Microcystis sp. M49636_WE2
AAAGCCTTCTGTTGTTGATTTAACTGGATAATAGGGGCAATATCATAACTACCTCCCCGACTATCTAAGCGTTTCTGTACTTCCTCTGGATTTTCTCTAATTTGCTTTAGGTCTAACATGGTACGAGTCAGTAAAAAGTAAAAATTAAGTGGGGGAGTCGGAGAATCGGCAGCCCGAGGGGAAATGTTGTCAATCCCTAACCAATGCTCAATAATAACTCAAAACTTAACTAAAATATCGGTTAAAAGCCGCCAGTAAAATTAGCGGTATATTTAATTGTGGTGTCTGGAGTAAGTCTCATGCTCAAATATCTGCCTGTTAAATTCCTGCGTTTTTTAGCGATTAGCTGTCTTGTCACGTTAATTTCTCTAGGATTTGACCGTTTACACCCCGTTAAAGCTAATCCCACCCTCATGGCTCAAAATGCTTGGGCCGGGGCCTCCTTTCCCGTGGAAAACTTTCAAACCTATACCTCCGGTTTCGGTTATCGTTTCTCTCCCATGGATGGTAGTCAACAATTTCATGCCGGGTTAGATCTGGCCGCACCCTTGGGCAGTTATATTCGCAATTGGTGGACCGGCAGAATCGTCGAATTATCGGATAATACAGGCTGTGGCACCATGATTAAGATGCAATCGGGTCAATGGACGCATATTTATTGTCATCTCATGGGTTCGGTTCAATCCGACAGCCGTGGTACTTTTTTAATTGACAGGTCAGGAGGAATCGTCCTTACTCTCGGTCAGGATATACCAGCAGGGGCCCGCATGGCTAGAGTGGGAATGACCGGACGCACCACCGGACCACACCTGCACTGGGGACTGATGTACGGCAATCAATACGTTGACCCCGCTTTGGTTTTAAATGCTATGTACGGCTCTAATCCTTCCGGTAATACTTAAGAGAATCTGCGATCGCATTCTGTTGAGAAAAAACATCGCTGCCCGGATTTAGTGAATAACGAGGGACACTGCTAAAATTAAGCTGACCGATTCAGGTATATCCAGATAAAATGCGAATATTAACCCTTGTACCGGGAGGAATTAGCAATCAACTGCTGTTTTTTCCCACTCTAGAAACCCTCCAGCAAACTTACCCCCAAAGCAGCATTGATGTTTTGGTCGAACCTA
>NZ_JASJFG010000660.1:0-1671 GCF_030065375.1 Microcystis sp. M49636_WE2
TCTTTGGGGATTTATGTGGCTCAAACCTATCCCTTATCCGCCACTTGGCAAATGTGGTTACGTCAGCTTGATTGGGGAATTTTAAGCTTATTTTCCCTAGAGTATTTAATTCGGTTTTGGTGTGCGGAATCAAAACTAGGCTTTGTTTTTAATATTTTTTCCATCCTAGATTTATTGTCAATTCTGCCCCTATTTTTTGGTTTTTTTGATATTAGGTTTTTTAGAATTTTTCGCTGGTTTAGAATTTTGCGAGTGATTCGTTTTTTTGGTTCCGATCTCTCTATTTTTCGGATTAAAACTTCTGATCAGATAGTATTTACTCGCATATTACTAACTCTATTTTCGATTATTTTTGTCTATGCGGGTTTAATTTATCAGATCGAACACCCGATTAATCCTCAAGTCTATCGGACATTTTTTGATGCTTTTTACTTCGCCGTTGTGACTATGACTACCGTGGGATTTGGGGATGTGACTCCCCTATCTGATAATGGTAAAATGCTGACAGTTTTAATGATTTTAACGGGAGTTTTGTTAATTCCCTTGCAAATTAGCGATCTGACTAAACAAACATTAAAATCTGGCACTCAAATTGATTATCCTTGTCCAGATTGTGGTTTACCCCGTCACGATATAGATGCCAATTTTTGTAAAAACTGTGGCGCAAAACTCTTAAAAAAACCTGATTGAGAGTAATTCTGGCCAAAGGGAGGGTGGGGAGATGAGGAAGTGGGGTGTGGGTAATTATGAATTATGAATTATGAATTGGGAAGTGGAGCATTTGGCTGAAATTTCCCCAAACCCCTAAACCCCTAAATCCCTATCACCCTATCTCCCGACTCGGAGTCTCGGAGTCTCGGAGTCTCCCGACGACCGACGGAATCATCACAATTTACAATTGCTTAATAATTGTTGCCACTGCCGTGATAATATGTCTTGTGGCTCACCTGAGCGTCATAGCTCGGAAAGCAATCCAGATATTGAGATTAGTCTATCGCTGATTTAGGTGTACCTTGTCTGACCCATCGATCGAATCTCCCCCAACCCCAGAAACCAACCCGCCGTCAGATCCGATGCGGGAATACTATCAACTACAAAACACCTTATTGATCACCACCCTGATCTTAAGCGGTCTGATCTTTATACCCGTGTGGCTGTTTTATTCCCTCAATACCGCCCTTAATTACCTATTAGGGGCAATGGTGGGAGTTGTTTACCTAAAACTCCTCGCCGGGGAAGTGGAAAAATTGGGGGTAACGAAAAATCGCGTGGGAAAAAAAGGATTAGCCCTATTCGCCGGATTAATCATCATCGCCAGTCGTTGGCAAGAACTGCACATAGTGCCAGTTTTTTTGGGGTTTTTGACCTATAAAGGGGCGATCATCGTCTATACCCTGCAAACCATCTTCAAGCTGGAGCAGAAAGGCGATTCCTAAACCCTTTGACCGTTAAAAATAACCCTGATTTGCGAACCCGAATCTCTCTAAGGTAGAAATGTTAGACAGTTTAAGTGTGCTTAATTTTTATAGCCTCGCTTCCCTGGAAGTGGGACAACACTGGTACTGGCACATCGGCGGACTAAAAATTCACGGGCAAGTGATCGCGGTCTCCTGGATCGTCTTCGCTATCTTAATCATCGCCTCGATCGCCGCTACCCGCAAAATCCAGAAA
>NZ_JASJFG010000725.1:0-4813 GCF_030065375.1 Microcystis sp. M49636_WE2
TATGCCGAAAAAAATTCATCCTACTTGGTATCCGGAAGCCAAGGTGATCTGTAATGGTGAACTGGTGATGACGGTGGGTTCGACAAAACCAGAAATTCATGTGGAGGTTTGGTCGGGTAATCATCCTTTTTATACGGGAACTCAGAAGATGATCGATACCGAGGGTCGGGTCGATCGCTTCTTGCGTAAGTACAAAATGGGTGATAAGTCAAGTAAAAAGGCCGAGCAGAAATAATTCTTTACTTTTGCCTTTTTGACCTGGTGGGGAGATTTTCCCGCCGGGTTTTTTGCTATCTTTAGGCTAGTACAGTCATTATAGAATCCATTTGGTATCTTAGGATACAGGCTCTCTTAGGTTTGGTGGGTAAAATGTATTTTAAGATACAGTATTGCTGGCGAGGGAGTGGAGGGAACCACAGAGACACAGAGGGCACAAAGATCGATCGATCATAGAGTAAGTTAAACTTATCACACAGAACCTAGAAGAGCCGGATACAGCTAATTGTCGTAGTAGAAGTCGAAGAAAACAGAGATGAATTTTGGTAGTGGAGTGTTCTAAAGTGCGCTCAAAATTTTTGACTAAAGATTTGCATCGTTCCATCCAAGAATTACTTCTTTCAATCACCCATCGAGTTTTTACAGGTACGAATCCTGATAAACCCTTCTCCGCTTTTTCGGTTTTTGACGGTTTTGGAGACAGTTCAAACTGAATTTTAGTCATTATCTCTGGATAGACCTTAACCAACTCTTTCTCTATTTTGTCAGGATGATAACCATTATCTAGAAGAATAGTCGTCTTAGACAGTTCCGACGGTTTTAACTTGAAATAGTCAATACCTAGAGTTAACAACTCAATCAATCCCTGGTCATCAGATAGGTTGGCGGGAGTACAATGAGCGAAAAAGGGAAAACCAAGACTATCCGTCCCTAGATGACGTTTAATTCCATTGGTGCACTTGTAGAAACAAAATCCTTTCGTCTCAACACTCGCATTACAGGTATTTTTGACGGCTTGAGAATCAATCATAATTAGATTCGTCCACAAGTTTTTTTTCTTGTTGTCGTAATCTGCGATGTAATTCTTCCATTATTTTTTGGATGATTCCCTGACTTCTCCACTGTTTATAATGCCAGAACACGGTGGAGTAGGGAGGGAAATCTTTCGTGAGGTCCCGCCAATTACCGCCATTTTTGAGTTGATAGAAAATCCCATCTAAAATCTGTCGTTTTGTCCATTTCGGGGGGCCAGTCAATTTCTTCTTTGGCAATAGCGGTTCTACGATAGACCACTCTTCATTCGTCATACTACTTGAGTACATTTTGGCTTACTCCAAAGTATCGATTTTCGGGGACGACTAGACGGTGGCGCATTCACTGACGGGGTTCAGACCAAAGTATTGCCGTTAAACAGGCTACAGACTCTCTTCCCTGAAACCTATAGTGGACAAGGTTTTCGCTTCACCTTTTCAGCCTAGCATCTACATTATAAAAGATACCAAATGGGTTCTATAAAACCGTTGTTCCCGCTAATCCTCTCGTACAGATGAAGATTACTGTTAAAACCATCGGTTCTCTCCTGCGCGGTAACGCTTTAGCTCCTTAAAATCAATTGATAACCAGAAAACCCAATCTCCCCATGGCGGTGGTTGGGTTTTCTTTTGGGTTGTTTCATCTCCTATCTTCTCTAATTTAAAAAAAAATAAGGTATGTTATACTAAATCCGTTGATTATAGGCTACATATTAGGATATGACTAAAAATTCCTTCTTCAATGAGCAAAAAGAACAGTCCTTGATCAAAGCTAGGATTGTTGAGAAATATTTCTGGGCTTGGGCAAAAGTTATAATTTCAAAAGTTAAGGGATCGTCTTCAGTCCAGAAAATCGCTTATGTTGACCTTTTTGCTGGTGCAGGACGATATAAAGATGGCTCAAAATCAACCCCAGTAAAAGTTCTAGAAACTGCCATCGCAGATCCAGATATGCGAAATATGCTGGTGTCGATCTTTAACGATGCCGATGTCGAAAAAGTTAATTCTCTTCAACAAGCTATAGATTCAATTCCGGGCATAGAAAATTTAAAATACCGCCCTCAAATATCAAAATATGAGGTTGGAGAGGACATAGTTAAAACCTTCCAAAGCATGAAATTAGTTCCCACTTTATTTTTTGTTGATCCTTGGGGTTACAAGGGACTATCTCTTCAACTTGTTAATTCGGTCGTCAAAGATTGGGGTTGTGATTGCATCTTCTTCTTCAATTACAATCGCATCAACATGGGTTTAAATAATGATGCAGTCAAAGAACACATAAATGCGCTATTCGGACAAGTAGGAGCAGATCAACTCCGCAAACGATTGAAAACATTTACACTTACTCCACAA
Source organism: Microcystis sp. M49636_WE2 (assembly GCF_030065375.1). NCBI lineage: Bacteria > Bacillati > Cyanobacteriota > Cyanophyceae > Chroococcales > Microcystaceae > Microcystis > Microcystis sp. M49636_WE2. The sequence goes on from NZ_JASJFG010000725.1 coordinate 2,382, forward strand.
GAGCGTGAGTTAACCGTTGTAGAATATATCTGTGAAGCCTTGAAAGAAATGGGGGGTAAATATGTTCTTCCATTTCGTTTCAGACATGAAATGGGAAATCGTACTAGCCATCACCTAATTTTTGTAAGCAAGCATCCTAAAGGCTATGAAATTATGAAAGAGATAATGGCTAAAGAGAGTTCTGAACAGACGCAGGGCGTACCATCTTTTGAGTATAATCCTGCAACTCTTCAACAACCATTACTCTTTGAGCTAACCAGTCCTCTTGATCAACTGGAATCTATGTTGTTGGACAATTTTTCAGGTAAAACTATGACGATGGCAGAGATTTACGACCAGCATCATCCGGGAAAACCGTACATTAAAAAGAATTACAAAACTGCCCTTAGCAATCTTGAATCTCAAGGAAAAATCACAGTACATTCACCCGAGGACAAAAAACGGCGAAAAGGAACGTTTGCGGATGATTTAAAGGTTACATTTCCAGTTAAGCAATAAGCTCTAATTTTTCTGAACGCCTCGCTGATTTAAGTGGGACACTTCCCCATGTTTGGATATGCTGATTCCAGGCATTAGGCATCTCGTCCCAGATTTTATCATCAAGTAATCTACCCCCTGCTTTCGGTGTCCTTCCCCCAACTTGTTTGAAAAAAAATGCTACCCCTGAATTTTGACATTGATTGCGGATATCCCTTGCCCAGTCAAGTTTCATCTGGCGATGTTTTTGCCCGGATTCTCCGCCGACAATAACCCAATCAATGCCAGTTAAATTAAGTTCTAGGGGTCCTAAAAGTGGCTCACATGAAATGAAACGCACTGAAACAGGAACTGTCCGAAGATATTCAATCCGATCTATGTGGTTTTGGTTCTCGACAGATACACCTAGCCAAATGTTTTCTGGAAAATCTAATTTAGACGCTAAATCACCTAAACGGCTTTGTCGCTTTGTTAAAATCTGATATATATGCCAAGGTGTTAAATGAATAACTGAGAAAACTTGTCTGATAAAGTCGAGAGGCACATCATCATGAAAAAGGTCACTCATTGAGTTGACAAAAACTCGACTGGGAGTGCGCCAACGTAAGGGTTCTTCCAATCTTTCTGGATGCAAAGTTAAGCTGAATCCATTGGGAAAGTTTTTGGGAAAACGCTGTGTAATAGCTTCGGCATAACAATGCAGACAGCCGGTGCTAATTTTATCGCACCCGGTTGTTGGATTCCACGTTTTATCAGTCCACTCAATACCAGTGTTTATACTAGACATATTTTAACTCCACAATCTATATCTATGACAGACGCTACCTGCCGATAATTAGCAATTTACTTGTACTATATCATTGTTTGACAAGTACAATTGTCGCCGCACTCACTTTCTACATTACGCAATCGTCAATGAGTTGCGGTGTACACAAAATATTACATCGTTTAACGAAAACAACAGGCGCTTACAGCCGGTGCTATGAAATCTAAGCGATGATCGCCTCACCTCAAATCTAGAGAACTAAGGCTCTCTTAGTACCATAATTCCGGAATCAGGTCATAATAACCAGCTTGGGGCGGTGGGTAAATACCCGCTTCGATTTTTTCGATAATAGTCGGCCAAGCTTGCCTAAAAGCGGCAGAGCGCTCGTTGGGGTGCAGAGTCCAACCCTTGGCATTGGTGAGAGTGGCGCGATAATAGTTGCTTTGTTCTAGGGAGCGAGAAACCATAATTTCCCAAGAGTCGAGTTTTCCTTTGCCGGTCAAAATATTGCCCCAAGCTTTTAAACCATCGGGTAAGTGATCGAGAAAGGTATTTTTATAAGAGCGCCAGAGGGGGGTCATCGGTAAAAGGCGATCATAGCGACGACAATTAAGTAGATAGGCACGACTGCCAAAAAATTTAAATTGATAGAATCCGTCGGTATTTTTCGTGCAAGGATGGGGAGAATAAATCGTACCATCGGGCCGCGGTGGACCGGACAAAGGACGCACAAACATCATTTCTGGATGGGTTTCCATTAACTCGATCCCTTCGCGGATCCAACTGTAATCCGGTTCTTGGTAGAGCATCATGTCACTGTCATAATGGACCATATAATCACTGCGACAGGACTCGATTTTGAAGATTGAGCCAAAAATCGGATAACCTTTGTAGTTATGGGTGGAACGGAGGGGACTGCCGAAATGCTTTTGATAGATACGCTGACGATAGCTGGGATCGTAGTTAAAATCCACTAGGCGATCGATTATGCCATCTTTAACTAATTTTTCGCCACAGGCTCTTAATTCCTCCATTGTACCCAGTCCGGGGCGATTAACCTTTTCCCCGCTTAAAGGGGCCGTATCAATAGCGAGTACCTTTTCCTGGAAGGGAAACTGACTCATTTTGACTAGATGAGGGATAGTATTCATCATAAACCAGACATCGGTTCGCGCCGTAAAAAACCAGA
>NZ_JASJFG010000386.1:0-1110 GCF_030065375.1 Microcystis sp. M49636_WE2
AGCATCTTCTGGATCGATATCGTCTTCATCTGCCGCAAAATAAACAACAAAACAATTTTTTTGCTCTAGATATTTTTTCAGCCGCAATAATTCCGTGGATTTCCCCCCTCCTCGATGTCCTGTGTAGAGTTGATGGGTGTACTCTGTTGGCAGCGAACGAATAATTTTTCTGCCTAAATCTTGACAAACATCAGCATCCGCTCTCACTGCTTTTAGATCCACATAAAAGGGACTATCGGCAGGTAAAGGAACTGGTTTAAAGGCATTAGCAAGATTAGCGATCAATTGTTCAGACATAGGCGACTATAGCTTAATTGATGTCATTATTATAACAATACTTATTGACAAGATGTTATACCAAATCCGCTTTTAATATTACGACTAACTCTCGATCGAACTTCAAAAACCCAGTTATGGATTTTTTCCCCCTACTCCCCACTCCCCAATTCATAATTCATAATTCATAATTCATAATTTCCCCACTCCCGATTAAAATTGAATTGCACTCATATCTAGGGATAAAAAGCGATCGAGTCCTAAATACATCCAATAAATAGAGTTTGGGGATTCCTGAATAGTTTTTTGAAATCCCAAGACGGCGGCTAATTTCTCATAATCGGGATGAATAATCAAAGTATGTAAATCGCAGAGATTAGGAAAATCTAAGGTCATTATCTGGAGAGTTTTTTGGGCATCTTGCAGGAAGATTAAACGATATTTTTCTAAATAATTAGCATCAATCATCCAACTGCGAATAAATACCGAAAGACAATTTTCATCTCCCACAGATGCCATTTTAAAAGGATCCTGTTCGTTGATCGCACTTAGATGTAAACTCTTGTTAGGAGAGGTAAAAAAATTCGCTTCCGACTCGTTTGCGGTGGGATAGAGGAGATAAAAACCGACGGGATTAAGATTATCTACCCGACGCAAAACTCGCATACCTGTGGTGTAATCTTTTGACCAACCCCGCAACAGACGAGAAATGCGATGGGGAATTGCTTCAGCATTGCGATTCATCCAGTTATAATTGCGTGTCAGCAAGTTAGCCACAGGAATCGCATCACAACGGGGATTAAATTGATCTAATTGCAATTCTACAGATGATTC